>CAZHPP010000241.1:0-6377 GCA_964534535.1 uncultured Victivallales bacterium
GGTTTATATGAGTGTCAAGGCGTTTCCACCTGTCAATTACCTAAAAATAGTCCAGCAACACCGCAGGGCACAGTAGAATAATGAGAAAAATCCTAATAGCGTCACTGATTATTATTTTAGCCAGTTCATGTTATTCATCTGATGATATAAATAGTAATGAAAATGTCATCCATCGTGCAGTAAGAGGGTTCCGTTCTGGAACGGAAAATATTCAATCAGAAAAACTTTTTAAGAGAATTGCAGCAGAAGACAGTACGGCAACAGAGGCTCAAAAGAGCTATGCCCTTATGTATTTAGCAAAAATACAACTATCTAAAAATAATATTGAGAAAGCAAAAGAATTTCTTGCTCAAGCAATGCAAATATCTGAGACATTTCCTTTCGAGTATGAAATTTTGGGTAATTACTTTTATGAAAAGAAAGAATATTTAAAAAGCAAAAAGTATTATACATTGTTAACACAATGGATAGACAAAAGAATTATAAGTACTGAGGATGGAAATTTTGATTTGAATAAGTTGGAGTTCATGAATGTACGCTCTTATATTGATAGAAAATTTGAAAATAAATATATTGAAATGTATAACAAGAAAAAAACAATAGAGTTCCGCAAAAAAATATATATAATGTATCTGAAAGATAGAAAAGAAAATGCTTTGAATAGGCTGGCTCTTCCCGAAAAGCCGGACGGCCTGACAAGGTGATAACCGACCCGCAAGATTCCGATTCATTTTAAGGAATGCGGGCCGCCCCGGGCTTTCTCACGAAACGATTATTTCAGGCTGAAAATCCAGCCCTGATCGTCCTCGTAAAGCACGATCCAGCCGCCCGACTTGAGATACCTGCCGATGCGCTTCTTCTTGTCCGTGATGACGGCAACGTCGGCATCCAGGACCATGCCCATCTCGGAGGCCGTGATCCGCGACCGCATGAAGTTCGCCCGCGCCAGAAATTTGGAAAGCTTCGGATTCGCGGCATAGGAAAACATCGGCTCGATCCCCCAGGTATATTCATATTCCGGCGCCGTGAAGACCAGCACGGGAAAATCGCTCCAGTTGATGTTCACCACGCGCTTCCCCGGCGGGACAAACCGCTTGAGCGCCTTCGCAAGCCGGAACGGCTCCTCCCGCGTGTAAGTCCTCAGCGTGTCGATGCAGTTGTACCATGTGAAGATTCCGAACGAAAGCAGAAGAAGGGTCAGCAGGACGGTCCGCGGCTCCCGGGCGGAATACACGGACAGCAGGCGGTGTTCCGCCGCCAAGGGATACAGCGCTCCGAAGCACAGGCACACCGCCGGCGCGGCATATTCGATCGGCCGCAGCGAAAGGGTTATCATGGCCAGAGTCCAGAAGCACGCGAGAAGCATCAGCGCGGAAACGCCCTCCGGAAGCGCAATCTTCTTTTCCTTCGCCCGGATGTAAATCTGAAGGGAAAGATAGAGCAGAATGTAAAGCGGAATTCCCAGCAGAATCCAGGAAAGCGAGGGCGTGGAAAGCTCCTTGGCCCACGGCAGTTCGACCGGACCCGCCGAGATCGGCGCCAGCAGCGCGTCGAGCGCCTGGACCTTCCAGACAAGGAAGGTGTTCGGAAACTGCGGATGGAGCGTGTATCCCGCGGCGATCCCCAGCACGGCGGCAAGCGCGGACGCGAACGCCCGGAACCGGCATTCGCGGAACTTCACGATACCGAACGCGGCCGCGGAAACGATCAGCAGATGCGGGCTGGAATAGCTCCACGCATAAAGGAATCCCATGCCGAAGATCATCAGCGCGGTCCGGCGCTTTTCCGGGCCGTTCATCAGGATCGCATAGGCAAAGAGCATCAGCGCCATGGAAAACACGTGAGGCCGCAGCATGAATACGCGGTATGTGAAGGTCGGAGTGAGTCCGGCCAGCAGCAGGGCCGAAACACAGACGGCAGGCGGCGGCATTCCGAGCTTCCGCGCCGCAACCGCAAAGGCTGCGAACAGCAGCAGCGCGAAAAAGATCGAGGCCGCGTGGAACGGCGGCTCCAGCGGCGAGTGGAGCGCCGCCTTCAGGCCCACGTACACCTTCAGCAGCCCGTGGAACAGCAGTTCCTTGTCGGCGTAATGGTCCCGCCAGACGGAGACGGTCATGGGGAAGTTTTTGGCCGTCATCTGCGGAAGGGTGCGGCGGGCGGCGGCGATGTGCCAGAACACGTCTTCGCTGGTTTCGTGGTGGTGCTTCGTGAAGCCGATCCGCACGGCGGAAAAGATCAGGACCGGCAGCAGGACAGCGAGCGCCAGCCAGAGCGTTCCGGAACGGGTCATAGATACTTTCCGATGATGGGCTCAAGCCGCGACCTGACCTTTTCAGGGATCACGGCGCGGTCGGTGATGATGGCGTTTTCGAGCGCGTGCGGACATTCGCACTTGCGCGGAAGCGTGCCGAGCTTCGCCGCGACCTTTTCGATGATGCGCTTGGCAAGGGACACGTTCGCGGTAAGATTTTCCACCACCATGTTGATCGTCACGTTGTCGGAAGCGTTCACGCGCCAGGAATCGTAGTCTGTGACCATGGCCACGGTGGCGTAGCAGATTTCGGCTTCGCGGGCGAGTTTGGCCTCGCCGATATTGGTCATGCCGATCACGTCGAGTCCCCAGGACTGGTAGATTTTCGAAGCTGCGGCCGTGGAGAACGCGGGACCTTCCATGCAGATGTAGGTGCCCTTTTCATGGACTTTCGGGATGTGTCCGGACTTGAGCTCGGCAACGGCCTCCTTTGCGCAGCCGCAGGCGAGCGCGGAAAGTTCGGGGCAAACCGGATTGGCGAACGTGATGTGTCCCACGATCCCGTTTCCGAAGAAGGTGTGCTTGTACGTCTGGCGGGTGCGGTCGAAATACTGGTCCACGATCACCACGTCGCGCGGCGCATAGTCCTCCCGCAGGCTTCCGACGGCCGAAATGCTCAGAATATGCGTGACTCCGAGCGTCTTGAGCGCAAAGATGTTGGCGCGGTGGTTGAGTTCGCCGGGAAGCAGATGGTGGCCTTTTCCGTGACGGGCGAGGAATACGGCGTCGAGGCCGCCGATCGTTCCTTCGATGAACGGGCCGGAGGGCTCCCCGAACGGAGTCCTGACGACGCGTTCTCCGGTAATCTTCATTCCTTCGAGGGCGCTGAGTCCGGTTCCGCCGATGACTGCAAGCTTCATGATGAAATCCTTCCATTTTTCTGAGATATCCGGAAACATAACGCGTGATCGCGTCAAATTCAAACCGCGGTTGACAATCTCCGGCCCGAAAAAGGAAAAAGAGCGATGTGCACAATCAAGTTGGATGCGTTCCGGAAGGCGGGAGAAGGACTTTACGGCAATATTTCCGCAATGGCGCGGCGGCTGGGCGTTTCCCGGCGTTCGCTGTACCGTTTTCTGGATTCCAGTCCCGAGGCCGCCGAGTTCATCGCTTCCCAGCGCGAGGAATTCGACGATCTGGCCGAGGAAAAGATTCAGTCCAAGATTCTGGAAGGCGATTCCGCCATGCTGAAGTTTTATGCTTCCACCAAGCTCCGCCGCCGCGGATATTCTTCCGACGATCCGGAAAAGAAGGACGTTCCGCCTGAATTCAAGGTCACGATCGAAACAAAGAAATAAGGCTCTGTTCTGCATGATGACTGATGTTAAGGCATTTCCAATGGGCTGCTCGCCCCTTGAACCCTCGGCAGGACTCAAAGAGCCCTGCACCCTGCGCAAAAAATTCAATTTTTTGCGCTCGTTTTTTATCGACGCATGTCGACCAGGGGGCAAACCTCCGTTTTTCCCCCTGGACCCCCAAATCCCTGAAAAAACAGCCAACATTTCGTACACAGCCAAGAATAAACATCTGTACCCTGTGTGAAAAAGACGCCGTCACGCTGCAGGGCAGCGGACTGCCGGAGATTCATTTCCCCGGAATCGGCGCCGGATGTTTCCCGTGTCTTTTCTTATATTCGCCGGGCGTGCATCCTTTTTCCCGGTGAAAGACGCGGCTGTAATAACCGGCGTCGGAAAAGCCGGAATAAAGCCCCGTCTGCTGAACAGTGAGTTCCCCGCTTTCCAGGAGACGGCAGGCATTTTCGATTCTTGCATTGGTCAGCAGTTCGCAGAAGCCGCGTCCGAAAATGCGCCTGACCCGGCGCGAAGTATGTTCCCGGCTCCAGTGCATGAATTCCGCGAGGTCGGAGAGGCCGATTTCATCCAGAATCCTCCCGTTGATGAAATACTCCACGGCTTCCCGGATTCCGGCAGGGGCCGTCCTTTCCGGAAGAGCTTCCCGGATTCGCACCGACATCAGTTCCGCCGCGGCTTCGAGCAGGATTCCGGCCTCATTCAGCCGCTCCGACGCAAGCTCCGGCGCGTTTGCCGGAGAAGGTTTCGGCGGATAGGGGCGGAAATCCGCAGCGCCTTCCGGCGGACGGAATCCGCCGAGATGCAGATACCCGCAGACCCCGCTCCTGCCGCGGAAGGCAGCAGCCGCCTCGCATACGCCGAACGGACATGTCTTCCAGAATATTCCGGGATGCCGCTGGACGTATTCGGCCGTTTCCCTGTGTTCAAAGAGCATGCAGATCTTCGTGCCGTGAAGCCTCTTGACGGCTCCGCAGGCGCCGGAAAGGTGCGCCGTTTTCAGATGCGGAAACAGTCCGGCTGCGGCCGGATTCATGAAAAAGACTCCGGCGGAGCCGCCCGTCATTTTCTCCGCCAGCGCCAGAAGTTTTTCCAGTGTCTCATTTTCCATCATAGGGCAAATATACTCCGGAAAATCAAAAAAATCCAATAAAATATCAATTTTTTCTATTTCTTTTCCCCGATTCCGATGTATAATTGATAATAAGGGAAGATCGGCTTCCCGCAACAGGAGAATGCAGAAAATGAAGTCTGAAATTCGATTCGCATCATGTCTGGCGGTCTTCGCCGTGCTGTTCTTCCCGGTTCAGGGCTCTGCGCCGGACCTCAATTCCAAAGCGCTGAATCCCGTCAGAATCGAACGGCTTTCCGGGAAACCGTTCGCGCTCTTCGAGGGCGTGAAATCGAACGTCGTGATTGTCATTCCGTCCCGGGCGGAGGACGTGCGCTTCCCGAGGCTGCCGAACATCCCCATTGCATGTTCGAAAGCAGGAAATTATGCGGACGGCGTGTACGGTTTTGCATCGTCGGAACTTCAAAAGATTCTCCGGGAAGCCTCCGGCGCGGACATTCCGGTACTCCGGGCCGCATCCCGGAAAGAAATTCCGGCGGGAAAAATTCCGCTGTTCGTCGGGTTCGGAAAAGCTGCGGAAGAATCCGGATTCAGCAATGCGGGAATCCCTCCCGAAGGATTCCGCGTGGAAATCCGTCCCGGAGCCGCCGCCATTCTCGGAACACCGCTCACGCAGGACGGCCTCAGACGTCCCGACTCCTCCGGCATCCTCGGCACGGCTTACGGCGTTTACGACTTTGCGGAACGCTTCCTGGACGCCAGATTTTATTTCCCCGGCCCCGACGGCACAATCATTCCGAAATGCTCGAATTTGGAAATTCCGCCGCTGGTTTATGCGGATCACCCCGCATATTCGTACCGCTCGATGTATCCCATTCACACGAAGCTCCCCGGCATTCCGGAACCGGACTGCATTGCCGCGGCCCTGCGGCTCAGAGCAGGCGGACACGGCCGATTCATGACGCTCCCGGTTCATACGCCCGCCGATCCCGTTGCGTGCGGCATGAAGCCGGCTTCCGGCATCAAGACCGTCCCGCCCATGATGCCGTGTTACGGGAATCCGGAAGCTCCGTCGATTTTTGTAAAACTGGCAAAACAGCATGCCGCGGGGAAAGTTTCTCCGGAAAAGGCCGCCGCATTTACAAAGATGACGAGTCCCGGAACAGTCAATTTCTGTCCGCCGGACCATCCGCTCCGGTGCCGCTGCGGGGTCTGTTCCGGTCTTTGGGATTCGAAGAGCCCCTATCACGGAACGGCCTCGGCGATCTTCGGAACCTTTGTCCGGAGGACGGCGGAAATCATGAAAACGGAAATGCCGGGAATCCAACTGTTCTTCACCCCGTATTACAACTATACCGCGCCCGCAAAAGGGCTGACTCTCCCCGACAACACAAAAGCACTCGTATGCCTCATGTACGGGCAGAGCGTCTATCATGATTCCGAAATCGGCCGCTTTACGCGGGAATGGGTGGAGGAATGGAGCCGCATCACGGGAAAACCCGTTTATGTCTACGTCTATCCGAACTGGCCGGGAATCTCGTACAGCCCCTTCCCAAGGCAGTATTATCACAATCTCAAGCGCTTCGTGAACGACTGCAGGGGAAAGATCGACGGCATATTTTCGGACGGACCTTCCAACGGCGGAGTCCAGGCCGTCGAAGGCGGTTTCTACGCCTTCTCGCTC
>CAZHPP010000242.1:0-6371 GCA_964534535.1 uncultured Victivallales bacterium
CCCCCACAGACAACAGGAACCGCACGCTCGGCAACGTCCGCACGGCCTTCGGCCGCAACGGCGGAAACCCCGGCGCGGCCGGAAGCGGGGCCTGGATGTTCCAGAGAAAATGCCACTTCACCGTCGAAGGCGAGAAAGCCACCGAGGAAGCCCTCATGGACATCGTGCTCGATCCCGGCGCGGAAGACATCGACGCCGAGGACGGAATCGCCGAAATCTGGGGACCGCCGGAGGCCTTCGATGCCATTTCCAAGGCTCTTGAAGCCGCCGGAATCACGCCCACCGAGGCCGGAATCGTCCGCAAGCCCGATACGCTTGTCACCGTGACCGAGCCCAACGTGGCGCATCAGGTGCTCAAGTTCATCGACCACCTCGAAGACCTCGACGACGTCCAGCATGTCACCTCCAACGTGGACATCCCCGCCGAAGTTCTCGAAAAAATGCCGGAAGACGAGGAGTGACCTCCTCTTCCGGAGTTTCCGGATCCGCCGTCGTGATTCTCGGAGTCGACACGGCGATCCGGAAAACTGGATATGCGGTGCTGCGGGTGAACGGCCCCGGGCGCTTTACGGCGCTCGACTGCGGCGTCATCCGCAACGCACCGAACCTTCCTCACAGCGAATGTCTCCGCCGGATCGCAGGCGGAATCCGCGAACTAATTTCCGCATACCATCCCACAGCCGCCTCGATCGAAGGCGCATTCTTCTATAAAAACGCGGCGACCGCCATGATTCTTTCCCTTGCCCGCGGCGCCGCCATCACGGCCCTCGCCGAAGCAGGCGTCCCCGTGTACGAATATTCCCCGAAGACGGCCAAGCGCGCCGCCGTCGGACGCGGCGAAGCCAGCAAGGAACAGGTCGCCGCCATGATGGCCGCGCAATGCGGCCTCAACATCAAAGACGTCCCCAACGACAGCACCGATGCCCTTGCATTGGCCGCCTGCCATGCGAACGCCACGTCCCGCCCCGAACTCGGTTCGCTCTGCGGGAAAAAGATCTGATTCATCCCCTGTCTGTTGTCCGGACCTTTCTGTGTGTTAATTCTCGAACCGTGCAGAAGCCCGGCACATGGAAAGCACCCTCCGCATTTCATAAAAAAAAGCAACGAGCGCAAAAAATTAAATTTTTGCGCAGGGTGCAGGGCTCTTTGAGTCCTGCCGAGGGTTCAAGGGGCGAGCAGCCCCTTGGAAATAATACATAAAAAAATGCGCCGGGAGCTTTTGAACTCCCGGCGCATTGAGAACGCAGATGATTCTGCAGATCAGGCAAGCTGTGTCAGAGCGTACGAATACTTGGTATCGAACGCCTCAACTCCTTCGCCGTATGCGAACTTCAGCGTATAGTCGCCCGCGGTGAGGTTGGAGAAGTCCGTGATCTGCCTCGTGCCCTGCAACAGAGTGGCGCTTACGCCTTCCGCTTTGGTAATATCCAGCGCGGCAAGATCCGTGACCGTGAACTTGCGCCAGTCGACCGTGTCGAGCGCAGTCAGTTCGCCGGAAGCAGTTGTGTAGGCGAAGTTCTGCTCGTCATCGCCATGGTCGAAGGCATCGGTGCTTTCGACCTCGTGTTTCTTCACGGTGGAGGCGATCTTCACAGAGCTGTCGATCGAGCCGGCGATGTAATAGAAGTCGCCCTTCCCGGTCACCTGCTCGAGCCCGGAGATCGTACTTGCGCCGGAAACGAAGGCCGATCCCTTCGCAATGTCGATCGTGTCCTTGCCTTTGCCGAAGTCGAGCTCGCTCCAGACGGTCGTGGTGCCGCTCTGGATGGCAAGTCTGTCATTCCCCTTCGTGGAAGAAATCGAGTCAAACGAGTAGTTTGTTCCCTTGAGGTTCATGGCGCTGTAGCCGGAAAGCGCGTGATCGTTTTCAGGGGTGAGCGTCGCATTGGAGAACGTGACGGAAGACCCCGTCTGACCGTCGGCATAGTTCTTGGCATCGCCGTAGAGCGCGGCGACGGAGCCGATCAGGGTCGAATCCTGGATCGTGACGTTCTTGAACGCGTAGATGTCTTTAATGATGGAACCTTCGGACGCGGTGAACTTTCCGGTCGCGGTCTGCGTATAGTCGACCGCGTTGAGTCCGTCCTCTCCCAGCAGATCGCCGGCCACGACGTTTTTCACGTCGACCCTGCCCGCGGCGAGCGTTCCGACCGTGCCGCCGATGACGGTGACATTGTCATAGCCTGCGCCCTTCTTGAGGACGGCGCCCGAGGTGATCTTGAGGGTGCCGGCCGAAGCCGAGTATCCCGTGACCGTTCCGGCTTCCAGAGCATTGCGCAGCGCGGTGAGCTGGGGGCCGACCGTGCCGCCGCCGGAGACCAGTTTACTAATTTCGGAAAGCATCTCCTTGTAGTCGATGTTCTTCGCCACGCCTTCATAGGATCCGGAGAAGTTTCCGCCGTAAACGGCAGTGCCTGTGGCGCCGTTGCTCAGTTCCACGGCCTTGTATCCGCGCAGTGAAACCTTCGTGTCGGCATCGGAGGCAACTGCCTTCCCGGAGGCGTTGTACGAAAGTTTCTTCCCGAGGACAGTGGTGGTATTTCCGTAGGCGGTCACGGCCTCTTCGCCTTCGCCTGTGGTCACATTGCCGCCCGCATAGGCGAACGTGCCGGAAACGGAAAGATTTCCGCCGGTGGCGCGAACCGACGAAGCACCGGAAACATTCACATCGGCATATCCGATCGCATTGGAGATATCCGAGGCGCCGCTCACGGTCAGTTTTCCCGAGGAGGAGGCCGAAGCCGAGAACGAACCGGAGGCCGTCACGGAATTCTTCGTGGCCAGCAGGTCGCTGAACTTGCTCAGGCTGACGGAAAGCGCGGCCGAACCGCCGGCCATGATTCCGGCGGTGCTGGAATCGGCCTTCACGGTCGAATACCCTGCCGCGAATCCAGAAAGGGTGCTTGCGGAAAGGGAGGCCGTGCCGTTCGCCGAATAGGAGGCGGAGACGGCGCCGGATGCGGTGCGCGTCACCGTGGCGGTGCCGCCTTCCACCGTCGTGGGAACGGTGGTTTTCGTCTCGTTGGCGGAAGCGCTGAGGGAAATATTGCCCGCGACCGCGACTCCGGCCGAAGCGGTTCCCATGTTCAGCGTGCGGTACCCGACCAGAGTTGCGGTCATCGCATCGTCGTCGTATTCCGTCGAGTTGGTGATCGAAGCCGTTCCGTTCGAGTTGAGAGAAGCGCCGAGCCGGATATTCCGTTTTGCCGTTTCGACGCCTTTCTTATTGGTCGAATCGGAGGAAGTCACGCTGCCGGAAACGGAAAGATTGCCGGCGACCGCCGCCGTGTCAAGGAATCCGTGATCCACGGACAGGTTCTGATATCCGACGCCGGTCGCAAGTTTTGCGCCATTCATGACCGTCATGGAGCCGCCGCTCGCGAGCGAGCCGGAAATGCTCACATTGTGATCGCCGTAGAACAGGGTCTTGACAAGCGTGGACGACATGCTCTCAAGATCCAGATCGTCCAGCGTTCCGGAGGCGGAAATCGAAAGATTGCCGCCGATCGCCGTCCCGACGCGCGAATTCGTGCTGCTGTCGTACGACACGGCCCCGACACTGCCGCCATCGACGATCACGTCTTTATATCCCGCAAGGGTATCCACTCTGGAAGCCTTCGGAAGATAGACGGCGGTTCCCTCCTCACTGGGAACAGAGGGATTGGCAATGACCGCCGTTCCGCGGCTGGAAAGCGAACCGCTCAGCGAAGCATTCTTGAAGCTGAGGATTCTGGACTCGGTGGAATAAGAGGATTGGGTCGTTCCCTTGAACTCCTGCTGAGCGAAGGTCAGGGAATCGACTCTGCCGGAAATGGAAAGATTGCCGCCGATCACATTCTGGCCATTGCTTCCGTAGAAGTAGACATCCTGATAGCCGAGAGCCAGGGACGTTTCCGCGCCCGCATATCTTGTCTGCGTTCCGCCGACCGTGTCCGTGTAGGTTCCTGCATTGAACGTAGCAGTGCCCGTTGCCGCAACGGAAGCGGAAAGGGAAGCCCTGCCCTGGAGATCGATTTTTTCACTTCTCCATGCGCCCTCGCTGGACGTTCCGGTGTACTTCGTCCCGATGACGGCGTCCGCCGCGGAAAGCGAGCCGGAAATATTTCCGCCCGCTGCAATGTTGACCTGTGCGGCCGTCACCGAGAGATTGCTGTATCCGATCATACCAGCAACAGAAAGCTCCGGATCGTCGGAATAGACCTGCCATGCCTTTTCGTTATTGACGGAGGCAGCACCGTCGGCCTTGCTGGAAAGCGAAATCTTCGCCTTGGAAATTGTAACTTCCGGACCTGTGAGCGCCGGGACGGCGATATCGGTGGAAGTATAGGTTCCGCCGGACGTTGTGACCGAGCCGGAGACCGAGCCGGAGACTGAGCCGCCGAGAACAATGGACGCATCCGCATTCTCCAGCGTGACATTCTCATACCCTGCCACGATATTGAAATCGGGCAGATCGGCAAGATCGCCTTCGACCAGCTTCGGCGTGCTGGTCGAAGTGAATGAGCCGTCGGAATTCAGGGAAGCGGAAATGCTGCCGCCGACCGTCAGATACCTCTTGGAAAGATCGGCCGGCGTGTAGTCAAGCGACGCCGATGCGTTCAATTTGCCGCCGACGAAGATGCCCGAAGGGCCGGTCCCGGAGGAAAGCTCGACGTCATTCAGGATCACGTCCCGGAAGCCGGCCGCGATGGAAACGGTGGAAGCCGTCGTCACGGGGGTATCGCCCGCCGTCGTGAAGGTTCCCGCGGTAAACACTCCGGCGGAATTCAGGGAGACCGATGCGGAAGCTCCGGCATCGGAAACCGCCTTCAGGACGGTGTCCACGGAAATTCCGGAAAGTTTAAGATCGGAAATCTTGGCGGAAGGAATCTTTGCGGAAACATTCAGCTTGCCGCCGACCGCATACTTCAGGTCGGAACCGGCCAGCGTGACATCGGTATATCCGGCCGCGAGGGTCGCCTTGGAACCGTCGGAAAGATTGGCCGAGCCCTGCGATGCGAGGGAGGCCGAAAGAGCCGCATAAAGTCCGGCGGAAACCGTCGAATTGTCATTCACCAGCTTCACGTTGGAGGCTTTGGCCGAAAGATTTGCGGAAAGATTGCCGCCGACGAGATATCCGGCCGTGCTCCCGCCCATGGTGACCGTCTTGTATCCGGTCGCAGCCGTCTTCACGGTACTGCCTTCCTGGAGGTCGAGAGCGCCTTCCGCCGTGCTCGAAAGCGAAGCGGACGCGGTGATCGAAACGTTTCTGCTGAGCGAAGCGGAAAGCGATACGGAGGCACTGACCTTTCCGCCGATCATTCCCTTGACGGTCGCGGCGTTCAGCGATGCGTTTTCATAGCCGAACACGAAATTGTCCAGCTTGCTGGAGTCCACCGTCAGGGTGCCAGAGGAATCGACCGAGAACGAAACTTTTTCCGGCTGTGTGATGAAGGCAACAATATCGCCAGTGATCGAACTCACGTCAATTCCGGTATCGACGAAGTCGGAAACGTCGATGACTCCGGTCGAGCTGATGGAAAGCTTTCCGCCGAACGTCATGCCGCCGACGGTAGTGCCGGTCACGGTCAGTGTATTGTATCCGACCACGGGTCCGCTGAAGCTGGAAGTGCCGCCTTCGACCGGATTGGCAAGGACGGCGCTCTTCGTCGCCGTATAGTTCTGGGAGGAGCTTCTGAGGTCGCCGTCAGACGTCAGGGATTTTTTGGAATTCACGGTCCCGCCGTAAATTCCCTTCAGCTGGGAAGAATTCACGACAATGTCCTTGGCCGCCTTATAGTTGAGGAGCGCGCCCTCCGCCGGGACATCCGCGCCGTAAATGGAATAGCTGCGGCCGGTGGAGTTTGCAATCACCTGGTCGATCTGAATCAGCGCCTCCGTATACTGTCCGAGGGCAAGCACGCTCTGCCCGGTTACATCGTCGTTCGTGAGAATTTTTGTTGTCCCGTCTGCCATAGTCAGTCTCCTTGTGTTTTTGTTGAATGAAGACATTTGGGGGTATTACATTTAAATATACATCTGAAACAAAGCGATGCAAGTAAAAAAGCGCATTTTTTTGCATCAAAAAATTGTGATATAAAATCACAATAATATATTTTCCATCAAAACCGCCGGTTTTGAAATAAAGAATTACTGACATCCGTGCCGGGAAACATGCGAAGGATCTGCACGCAATGCGGCATCTTTCCAGCAAAGGGGACCGTCGGAAACGCATTTGATTTTGAGAAACTTCGGTGATATTTTAAGCAAAATCTCAGGAGAACCTTCTATGAAATTCCGCATGGTCCACAACAATTTCAACGTGCTCGACCTTGAGAAAAGCCTCAAGTTTTACCGGGACGCTTTCGACATGCACGAAGCGGGACGCATCA
>CAZHPP010000243.1:0-6339 GCA_964534535.1 uncultured Victivallales bacterium
AGAAGACGAAAAAAAGCCGCCCCCAAGGGGCGAGGTATTAACCCAGAGGAATAAAGTCTTGATCTTCACAAGAAATGGAAACGACCATGAACAAAAAATCTTGCCTGCTTATGATTCCGGCGCTTGCCGGCATGCTGCTCCTTCCGCTTTCCGGCGCGGAGCAGAAAAATCCGCTCGACGGATTCAGATTCAATCATCTGAAGACTTATTATACCGGAAAGATTTATCCGGCTCCGCAGAAGGCCAAGTATTCAAACCGTTCGGTGAAACTTTCCAAAGCGGCACTTGTGCTTCCGCCGGGAAGGACGCCGGACGACATCCGGTTCCGTTATCTCCGCGACCGCATTGAAATGAACGGCGGAACGGCGGAGATCGTTTCACGCGCCCCTGCCGGCAGCACGGCCGTGATATCCGGACGCGTCTCCAAAACCGACGCCCCGGCAAAACCGGAAGGCTACAGGATTGATTACGACCAGGCCGGGAACGTGACCGTGACCGGAGCCGACGAACGCGGCCTTCTGTGGGGAATGGCTTCGCTGGCACAGATGATCCGCAGAGACGGGGACAGTGCATCGCTCATGCTGGCAAAGGTCGAGGACTGGCCGGATGTTCCCAAACGCGGCTTTCTCACCACCCCGTGGGCCGAAATCGTTCCGGAATATATGATCCTCGGAAAATTCAACACCGTCATATTCCAGAAGGCTCATTACATTGATGACTACGGCTGGCGGAATTTTCCGCAGAAGGCAAGAAGGCCGTCGATGGACCGGTGGCTTTCTGTCTACGGCGAATTCGCATCGCAGGCAGGTCTTGACATCCGCGACTCGGTGAATCCGCTGGAACAATACGGCGACATCGGCAGAAGACTCCTGTGCGGAAGCGAGGACGACTATCAGAAGGTTCTGGAACACGCCCGCTACCTGAACAGCATCAAACTCGGGATGTATCTTGCCTTCGACGACCACCGGTTTCCGGCGTCTGAGGAAGACCTGAAGCAGTTCGGCTCCGCCCGCAAAGCCGACGTGTATTTCGTCAACAGGCTCTTCGGCGACATGAAGAAGGTGAATCCCGATTTCCGCCTCTGCTGGTGTCCCCCGTTTTACTGGGGGCCTGCCTCCAAGGCGATGTATCCGGAAGACCGTCAGGAATACCTGAGTGAAGCCGGTGCGGAAATCAATCCGGAAATCGATTTCTTCTGGACCGGGCCCAGCGTGGGATTTTCCCCTCCGTCGAAGGCTCATGTAAAATGGGTGAAGGACCTTTACCGACGCGCTCCATGGACCTTCATCAACGGCAAGCAGACCGGACACATGTACACCTACAATTATATCACCGATCCGGTCAAATGGTGGCACGATGAACTCTATCCCGGGTTCTGGAACGACATGGGTGCCGCGGTCATCAACACGAATATGTGGGCCGATGCAGAATCGACTCTTCTGTTCGGCCATGCGGTATGGAACGGCAGAAACTATATCCCGGGAACAGCCGTCCGCAATGCTGTCGACATGACGTTCGGCCCCGGCAATTTTGAAAAACTCGACGCGCTGAATAAAGCGATGTCCGCATTCGACCCATACGCATGGACTGTCACGGCCGGAGCCGCCAGACGGCTCCCCGAACTCGAACGGAACCTGAAAGTTCTGGAAAAGGCATATGCGGAAGTCGAGAAAGCCAATCCGGATGCGCTCGGAAAACTTTCTTCCTTCAGACGCTGGGTCGACCTCACAGAAAGATTCGTGAAAAAACTCCGGGACAGCAAACAGCTCCTGCAGTTCTCACAGACGAGTGAAACCGTCATGGCCGATGCCGCGAAAGAAAACAAACTGACACCGAGAGACATCGTGATCCCGTCAAGCGAATTCGTCGGCGGCAAAGGCCCGATAATGGGCGCGCCCGTGCCGAACCCGCTCAAAACTCCCAAGCGGCTGGTCATGTGCATTTACGGCAAAAAGACCCCGTGCCGGTCAATGGAGACAGCTTTCACATGCAGTCCGTTCCCCGTGACAGGGGACTACCGGCTGGTAGTCAGCGGACTGGACGACGAATCGAAGAATGTCTCCAAGATTGAAATACTCGTCAATGGAAAAGTCATATTCTCGGGCCCGAACGGCTTCAGAAAAGATGCCTGGTCGCTCCGCGAATTCAAGATTCCGGCCGAGGTGCTCAGCCGGGAAAACAAGCTCCGGATCAGTTCCGCCGAGGACAGCGACAGGTCTTATGGTCCGCCATGGTTCCTCCTGAACTATGTGATCGTGAAGCCTTCCGGAAAATGAGTTTTCCCGCAGTCCGGGAGAAAGAATGAAAACAAAGCCGATCTTATTGAGTCTGATAAAGCAATGGTGAGCCGATGTACTGTTTTGAACTGTCCGGAATTGTCTGCAATCTGACGGGAGCAGCGGATTTCAGTCTGCCTTCCGGAGTCCAATGCCGGGCCGATTCGCTGAACCCCAACACGTTCCTCGAATTTTCGGCTGAAACATTTTTGCAGAGCAAGGATACGCTGGAACTGCGCATGGAAATCCGCAATGTTTCCAGCATGAATTTAAAAATCAACGCTCTGATTCCAGGATATGCTGATTCGGCGCTGGGCGGCGGACTCAGACTCGGAGGGAACGTCCAGGAATGGACTGTGCTCGCCGGCGGCAACGGCGTCGGAGTGACGGACCTGTGCGATCCGTGCTATGTGCAGAAAATGCAGGATTTCCATGCGCGGGACTATGCGCTTTACGGGAATCGCACGACGGGAAAATATGCGCTGTTCGGATTCACGAGTTTCCTGAAGCAGGATTCGGAAATCATTCTGCACATTTCCAACCCCGGCTTCAAATTCTCGACTCTCGCCGCGTGCTGCAAAACGGGCGGACGGATTCTCGCGCCTTCCGAACCCCTTGCAAGCGAACGGTTGCTGATCCGAATCGGGAACAACCCGGCCGCAATGATGAACGAATATGCTGAAACTCTTGCAAAACGTCTTGCCTGCGCTCAGAATATGAAAGACATCGCCGGATGGTCGACATGGGACTTCTATCAGGACGAGGTGACTGAGAGCGATCTGCTGGAAAATGTTTCCTGGCTGGCCGCACACCGCAAGACGCTCCCCGTCGAATACATTCAGATTGACGAGGGCTTCGAGCTGCGCGAAGGCGACTGGCTGAAGACCAACCGGAAATTTCCGCACGGACTGAAGTATATTTCCGACCGGATTCATGAAGCCGGATTCAAGCCGGGACTGTGGCTGTGTCCGTTCCTCGCCGCGGCTCGGTCGGAGGTGGCGATTGCCCATCCCGACTGGATTCTGAAAGACGCATGCGGGCGTCCGCTCGTGCTCAGCGGATATGCGGAAAAAGAGGTCTTCGGACTGGACTGCAGCATTCCGGAAGTCAGCAATTACCTGCGTGAACTCGGGCACATTGTCACATATGACTGCGGGTTTGATTATTTGAAACTGGACGGTGCGAACCAGCAGGTGCTTTCCGATCAGGGCGTGCTTTCAGATCCATCCGTCAGCCGCGGCGAAGCCATGGCGCGCGGACTTGCGGCGTTCCGAAGCGGCATGAAGCCCGGTTCGTTTCTGCTCTGCGCCGCGGCCTTCGGAATCTCCATGGGAATTACCGACGGCATGAGGATCGGAGAGGACGCAGGCGGCCGCTGGGATGCGTCGAAAATCGACAAGAATCACGGCGAACGCGACCGTTTCAACGGACCCGGCGAACTGAGGCGCGCTGTCGCCGCAGTCTGCAATCACTGGTATCTTCACAAAAAACTGTGGGTCAACGATCCGGATTATCTGGTCGTCAGACAGGCGGGGCTGAACTCAGAACTCTCCTATGAGGAGGCGCGCACATGGGCTTCGGTCGTGGCGATGAGCAACGGTTCCGTCATACTGTCCGATCCGATGGCAAGGCTTCTGCCGGAACGAGTCGGACTGCTGGAAAAGATTCTGCCTCATTCACAGAGCCCTGCACGGCCTGTCGACTTCTTCCGGAAAAACATTCCCTCAATCCTGGCAATGGAAGCTTCGAATGCTTCCGAAAAATGGCTGGTGGCAGCCGTCCTCAACCCCGACCGTCCGGAGCGCGTCCGAAATTACGAACTGAATTTTGCAGAACTCGGACTTGAAAAGGACACGGACTATCTGGTGTTTGAATTCTGGAACTCAAGATTCTATGGAACGGCACGCAACCATTTTACCGTGGAAGAACTTGCCCCGCGCGACTGCCGCGTATTCTCTTTCCGCAAAAAGACAGGAGCTGTTCAGCTCGCGGGAACAGACTCGCACATCTCCATGGGCGCTCTGGAAATCGAACGCTGCGACGGATTCGTACTGACTGCCCGGCCGAGAGGCCGCGACTGGAAGGCGTTCTTTTTCGTTCCCGGGGGAGCCGCAGTTCCCTCCGGACTTGAAAAACTTTCGGACGGCCTTTATGTCAAAGAAATAAAGGCGGCGCAGAAAGAATGAATTTCTTCTTCCATTTCGGCAAAAGCAAAGGCTATGCCTGCGGTTTCGCGACGACGCTGATCTGGGCAAGCTTTTATCCGCTTGGACGGCTTCTTTTCGGGGCGGAAGCCGACAGCGTCGATCCGTTTCTCGGGACATTCGTGCGCCTGGCGGCGGCAGCGTTCCTGTTCGCGCTGGCAATCGCCGTTTTCGGGCGTCTCCGCGAAACAGCCGCCGCATGGAAAAAAGACTGGCATGAGTTCCTGCTCCTTGCGGCAGTGGGAATACTGTTTCAGGAACTGCTGATATTCTGGGCTTTGAAATATACGACAGCCGCACGCGCGGCTCTGTTCGCAAACGTGTCGCCGCTGTTCACGGTATTGTTTGCGCGCCTGGCGCTCGGAGAGAAAAGTTCTCTTCTCCGCCAGATCGGACTCTGGCTTGGATTATGCGGAATCGTGGCGGCTTATTTCTGCGGGACTTCCGGGGACCGCTTCGACCCGCTGCCTCATGCCTGGATCGGCGACCTGATGGCGGTATGCTCGGGAGCCTGCTGGGCCGTCTACACCGTCTGGAGCGCCGGCTTGACAAAACGTTACGGAAGCATTGTCTCGACCGCTGTTACGATGTTCGACGGCATGCTGCTGTGCATTCCCCTTCTGTGGTTCAGTTCCGCGTCCGCCTGGCACGCTCCGGCGGCCGTCTGGGTCGGACTCGGCGGGCTGGGAGCGGCCGGAGGAGCGGCGTTTTTCCTCTGGTATCTCGGACTTCGTTATCTGTCGCCCGGGGAGCTGGGAGCTTTCGGTTATGTGTCGGCGCTGCTGTCCCCGATATTTTCCATGATCTTCCTCGGGGAAAAGCTGCCGCCGCTGCTGATCGCGGCGATCTCCATGACACTGGGCGGCGTGGTGCTCATGACCTCCGGAAAACGATCCGCACCCTCCCGGAAAAATCCAGATTTATCCGAGGCTCTCAACAAATGAAACCGGCAGACGCGAAAACAGGGAACAGCAAAAAGCAATGAAACGGGCAGACGATCACATTCTGAACATTGATCTGACTCCGGAACGCGCAAAGAAGATGAAACATATTCTGAACGGGGCGCGCCTCCGGCTCGGCATTGCCAATCTGTTCTTCAACGGCGAGGAAAGCAGTCTGGGCAACATCGGACTTTTCGTGCTTAAACAGCTCGGTGCCAATGATTTCCATTACGGGCTCGGCTCTTGTTTCGGATCAATTGTATCACTGTTCCAGTTCATGGCCGTCCCGATACTGAACTTCTTCCGGTCGAACCGCAAGGCGATGTGTTTCGCCCTGAGTTTCGGAGTGCTTGGCGGCACTCTTCTCGGCACTTCCGCACTGCTGGGAGCAGACGCAAAACCTTTTCTCAGGCACCTGATGCTCTATGTATTCATACTCAGCGGAGTCCTGATGGGCTTCGCCACAGGAATCCAGAGCACAATCGAAGCCAGCTGGGTCGGCGACCTGGTTCCCAGGATGCTGAGGGGCTGGTTTGTAAGCATCAAGCTGATCGTTACGATCTGCGGCATGGCGGGACTCGGGCTGCTGTTCGGATTCATCGTGGACAACACCCCCGATGTCTCCCGCGCGGCTTTCTGGCTGTATATCGTCGTCGCATTGTCGCATATTCTTGCCATCACGATCATTCTGAAAATTCCGGACCGCATTCCGACTCCGGCAAAGCTGTTCAGCACGGCAAAAACCGGCGGAGACAGGGTCAATTTCAAAAGCGCTGCATTCTGGGAACTCTGCGGTTTTTATGTGACATGGCAGACCGGACGGGGAATGTTCGGCATCTTCTACGGCCTTTTCCTGATGAATGAATTCAATCTGGGACTGCTTCAGATCAATTCCCTGATGGTGCTTACCTGGGTGCT
>CAZHPP010000244.1:0-6314 GCA_964534535.1 uncultured Victivallales bacterium
TTGCCTTTGTAGACGCCGCCGAAGCACTGTGCGCAGTCTTCCACGACTTTCAGGTTGTGCTTCTTGGCGATCGCGAGGATGGGATCCATGTCGGCGACTGCGCCGTAGAGGTGCACGACGACGATGGCTTTTGTGCGCTCAGTGATCAGGGGTTCGATCTTCTTGGGATCGAGCATGTGGTCGGTTCCGACGTCGCAGAACACCGGGAGCGCCCCGGCCTGCAGCGCGCAGAAGCTGGAGGCGATGAAGCTGTAGGAGGTGCAGATCACTTCGTCGCCGGGTCCGATTCCGAGTCCGGTGAGCGCCGTGTGAAGCGCGCTCGTGCCGTTCGTCACGCTGATGGCGTTGCGGATTCCGAGCCACTTTGCCCACGCCTTTTCGAACTGCATTCCGACCTTGCCGGTCCAGTAGTTGACCTTGCCGGAACGAAGAACGTCAGCGACCTTCTGAATGGTGGACTCTTCGAAGCTGGGCCACATCGGGAACGTGCCTTCGAATACTTTCTTTCCGCCGTCGATTGCAAGCTTTGCCATTTTCACTTCTCCTTTACGGATTGTTTATGGTTTGCGGTCTTTTCACCGCCAGTTTGATTCGTTGTATTTATCATACACCCGCTTTCCCCGCCAGGCAAACTCTTTTTGATGTAAATACCAACAAAAAAATTGTATAATCCAAAGATTCCGGTTCCGGAGGAAAGCGCTTTGTCAGGGCATTTCCTGACTTTCCCTTGAAATTTTTCCATTGCAGTGTAGACTATTTCACAACATTACATCCATGGAAAGTCCCCCCCCTCATGAACCGCATCTTCACCGTCATGCTGTGTCTCCTGGCCGCCGCCGCATCCGCCGCGGAGCCGGGGTACTATCTCTGGCAGCGCAGATGGACTCCCGAAGTCCGCAGGGCCGCGGAGTCCGTTCCGCCTGAACGCCTCGCAATCCTGGCAGGCGAACTCGACTCCGGAACAACCGTGCGGACCGCCGTTCCCGCAGAATTTTCCGCGGCCGAAGCCGTCTTCCGGATTCACACCTCCCGACTGGCGGATTTTCCCGCCGTCGAATCGCTCGTAAAGGGGGTTCCGAACAGGAATATCCAGCTCGATTCGGACGTTCCGGAGCGGCGTCTGGCGGAATATGCCGCCTTCCTGAAAAAACTCGTTTCCCGCTTCCCGGAGAAACGGTTTTCCGTGACGCTTCTGCCGTGTCATGTGAAGAATCCGGAACTCCGCGCCGTGCTGGATTCCGGAATCGTTTCCTGCGTGCTCCAGCTTCACGGATTCGAATTCCGTTCCGGCGGTTCGTTCGAGCTCATGGACCCGGAAACCGCGCGCAGGGCGGTTGCGGGGATGCGCAGATTCCATTTTCCGTTTAGGATTGCACTTCCCGCCTATGCCTACGTTGTCGACGGCGGCAGACCGTATGCGGAAGGCTTTCCCTCCGGCGCGGTCACGGAAAAGACGCGGCTCGCCGCTCCGGATTTCAGGCTGATCGCCGCGCTCGTGCGCGAAAATCCCGACCTCGGCGTACTGTGGTTCCGTCTGCCCGTGGACGGCAGCCGCTGGGGGCTTGACCTGGAAACGGTTCAGATTCTTTCGCGCGGCGAAGTGCCCGTTCCCGATGCCGTGTTCAGCACAAGACCGCAGGGCGGCGGGACGCTCGTCCTGCTTGAATTCAGACGCCGGATTCCGTTCCGCGAAACGATTTCCTTCCCCTTCGCCGGGGATTCCGAGGTCATTCCGCTGAACGGTTCCCGGATCGAAAACGGCAGACTCACAACAACGGCGGGTGTCTGCGGGAAAAAAATCCCTGTTGCGCTCGTCCTTCCCCAAAGGAAAAAACCATGAAAAAGACACTTCTTCTTGCTGCGGCCGCAATGATGTTCCCCGGCGTGGAACTTTTCGCATGCGGACCGTACTTCCCGGCCTCCTATTTCAGTTCCATCGGAGTCGACGCGCCGGAACGGGACATCTATGACAGTCCTGACCCGGCGTCCGAACTCAAACTGATCGGCGAACACTATTATCCTGCCTGGAAAGGGAAAAATCCGAAGCGGAGTCCGACGAAGGGACCGCAGTCCGATTCCATCGATATCAGGAAGGCCGTTCCCGGTATCGAACAATCCGAAATTCAGAAATTCGGCGAATTCGTCAAAGTCTGCGACGACGCGTCAAAGCCTCTGCCCGCCATGCCGGAAAAGAGCCGGATTCCGCTTGAATTCCGGCTGTATGCGCTGGGACGCGGCCGTTTCCTGCGCGACCCTTCGTCGGGAACGCCGCCGGAGTGGACCCGTCTGCTGGCCCTGCCTGCGGCGGAACGCAAATACCGCACCGTGCGCGTGTACTGTGCCCTGACTCTGGCCGCGCCCGATTTCGCTGGAACGGAAACGTATCTTGCAAAGATGCGCGCCGCGCTCGATTCCGGATTCGCGGATACCGCCGGACTGGAGGAAGCGGTTCTGCGGCATCTGGTGCGGCGGGACAGGGTTTCCGGGCTGCGCTGGCTTCCGCTTCTGCTCGCGGCCGGACCGGAAAAGGAGTTTCGCGAAAGTGTGCTTCGCGACCTGGAACGCTGGCAGAAGGTCGACTGGGAAAAAAGTCAGCCGTTCTTCTTTTCCCTGATGGAAAAGGACCGCGTCGGACGCGAGATTCTGGCTTCGGTTTCGCCGGAAACGGCGGCGGAGTTCCGTCCGGTCGAAGGCAGCGCTCTCCTGACGGCGGACCGTCAGGCGTGGCGCGCGTTCGAATGCGGAAAGTTCGAGCTTGCGGAAAAACTGCTTGCGCTCGCCCCCGAAGATTCGCCCGTGGCGCTCTTCACAAGGGCGCGCCTTGCCCGCATGAAGGACGATTACGAAAAGAGCGCAAAACTCCTGAAGCGCTGGATCGAAGTCACGGACAAGGCCCCTTCCGCCGACCCCATGCCCGGAATCCGGTTCCGGATCAGCGGAACATGTGAGGAATATCAGATTGACCGGGCCGACGTTCCCGCAGGACACTACATCCACGGCATGCTCGGAACCGTGCTCGTGGAACGCAAGGATTATGCCGAGGCGCTCCGCTGTTTCCTGGAGGCCGGCGCCTGGCACGACGCCGCGGCCGCGGCCGAACAGCACATGACGCCCGAAGAGCTTGGAAAATTCGTGAAGGCGCACCGTTCCCTTCCGCTCATGGACAAACTTTCCTATCTGACCGCGCGCATGATGATGCGGAAGAAGAAAATTGCGGAGGCCGGAGAGTTTTTCCCGGAATCCATGAAGCAGTATTATGCGATTTATGTGGAGCAGAGCCGGATCGCGAACGACCCGGCGAAGCCGAAGAACGAACGCGCGCTGGCACTGCTGAACCTTTCGCGTCTGCTGGCCTCGAAGGGCATGGAGCTCACGGGAACCGAACTCAATCCCGACTGTTTCCTCTATGACGGTGCGTATCAGGGCAGCGATCCGCAGGAGAACTGCCGGTTCCATTACCGGTATGTTTCCATGAATTACGCACTCCGGGCGGCGGCCATGGCGGAAGACCCGGCGATTGCGGATTCGTCGCTGCTTTTCGGATTTGCCGTGTCGTTTTCGCTCGGACACAACAAATACCGCGACGAGACGTTCTATCACCTTCTGTGCGACCGTGCGCCGCGGAAATCGCACTGGATTCCGGGAAAGCTCCGCAAGGAAGTGGTCCGGCGGCTGTGGACTCCGGAGGTTTTGAAGTCGGCGGATCCCCTGAAGGACCTGAAGCTGGAGTAGCGCTCAGCGCTTCGTGCCGGTCTGGCGTCCGGAGGCGTCGCGGTAGATGATGGTGTTTCCGGACTGTGTGGCCGTTCCGGTCATGCGTCCGGAGGCGTCGCGGTAAGTCGTGGTGTTTCCGTATGTGGTTGCGGTTCCTGCGGTTCTTCCGGAGGAATCGCGGTATGTTGTGGTGTTCCCGCAGGCGGATTCGGTTCCGGCCATGCGCCCGGAGGCATCGCGGTAAGTCGTGGTGTTTCCGCAGGTGGTGGCGGTTGCGGCGGTTCTTCCGGAGGAATCGCGATAAGTAGTGGTGTTCCCGCAGGTGGATTCTGTCCCGGTCATGCGTCCGGAGGAATCGCGGTACGTGGCGGTTTCGCCGGCCGCGAGGACGATTCCGGCGAGCATCAGGGCAAAGACGATTTTTCGTTTCATGGCAGACCTCCTGCTGTTTTATCATATAATATATACGCATCCCGCGGACATTTTTCGTCCCTGAGAAGTTTTTTGCATGAAATCTGCCAAAGAAGACTCTTGATAAAACGGCGCGGCGGAGTATATTTTCAGAATCAGGGAGAAAAACGACAAATGGCGAAAACAATCGATGCGGTGCTTCTGGACAGGCTTGCGGCTCAGGCCGCGGCCTCGGAGCGTCTGCGTTCACACTATAATCTTCATGAAACGCTTGAGGACCCGATTCACCGGTTCTGCGTTTCCGCGGAGCCTGGAACCGCGGTGACCCCGCACCGGCATCCGGGCAAATGGGAACTGACCGTGATTCTCCGCGGGGAAATCGAAGTCCAGACCTTTGACGAAGCCGGCACGGTCACGGGGACCTACCGGATGGCTCCTGGCGGACTTTCCGTGCTGGAGCTGGACGAACACACGTTCCACCGGTTCCGCGCGCTGAAGCGTTCGGCGTTCCTGGAGATCAAGCCGGGGCCGTATCTTCCCGCGGAAAATGCATCGTTCACCCTGCCGGACTGACCGAAAGGAGGATTCTTTTTCATGGACAAAGCGCCGGACCTCACTTCCGAACTTCATCTTGTCAAGAATCTTGCTGCCGACCGCGGCCGTGGAAAGCCGGGCGCAGCCGGAAAGCCGGAACCTGAGCCGCAGCCTCCCAAAAAGGAGGAAAAGCCCGATCCGCTGATTCCGGTCTTTGAGGAAAAGGCGCGGGAACTTGTGCGGTTCCGCCGCGATGTGGAAGGCCGCCTGACCCGTCTCAACTCCGAATATTCGGCCGAGGCCCAGATGCTTTCCGTCCGAGTCGGCACGCTCAGTTCCTCCGTCGCCAAACTCGGCGAAATGCTCGAAACCATTTCGCACATGGCTCCGCCCGATCCGAAGTCGCCGGACTACCGGACATGCATCACCGATTCTCTGCACAGCCTCGAACAGATGCGCATTGAATCCCTGCGCCTTTCGGGGATTGTCGACGGTTCCAGAACCGGAGAGTCCGCAGCCGTCCATGAGCACGAACAGAGTCCCGCCGACTCCTTCACCTTCAAGCGCGGATGTATCTTCTTCCTGCCGCTTGCCCTGACCATCCTCGGCTGCGCCGTCCTGATCGCCGCCGCATTCATCCTCGCCTGGAAGATTTCCATGTAGCCATGATCAAGTATACCTACAAACCCGTCAACTACGTCACCCAGACCGAGGCCAGAAGCCGGCTCACGAACTATCTGAGCGTTTCCGGCGTGCGCCGGATTCAGGAGGACGAAGTCCGCTACTCCAGGGCAAAAAAACAGCGGGCACTCGTCGGAGTGCTCGCTGTCATTCTTCTGGGAATCGGTCTGTTCTTCGTGATCTTCTGAACGGAATCCCGTTTATTTCACTTCGCCGGGAGTCCCGGCTTTCAGAGGCTTTTCCGCAGGCTTTGCTGCAGGAGCAGAAACTTTCGCTTCAGCAGGCTTTGCCGCGGGAACGGCGGCCTTCGCTTCAGCAGGCTTTGCTGCAGGAGCAGAAACTTTCGCTTCAGCAGGCTTTGCCGCGGGAACGGCGGCCTTCGCTTCAGCAGGCTTTGCCGCGGCGGGCGCGGAAACTCCGGCCGGTTTCGGAGAGTTCGGAAGGGAATTGACTTTCAGAATCACTTCCTTCGGGTCAAGAGTATTGATGGCTTTTTCTGAAGCTGTGTCCGGCGTTCCGGCCTTGGCTTTTTCCGCCTCCTTTTCGCGGATGGAGGCTTCGAGCTTTTCATCCGGGAGCAGAATGATGGTCAGGTTGTTCTGATCCATTTCCCATGCGCCGGGGGTAAACAGTCCCAACGCGGGGAGGATCAGGAAGGAGAAGCAGGCATCGAGCGTTCCGGTGTCGCTGAGCTGTCTGCCGACGGCGACGGTCTGCGTGAGATAGCCTCTCTTGTAGACCTTGATCAGGAGTTCCTGGCTGCGTCTGGCCTCGATGAAGAGCGGCGCGCCGGAGTATTCGACTCCGTTGGCGATGAGCTTGACGTCCTGAGGAATAATGTTGACCGCAATGATCTGAGTAGAGGGCGTGAAGAAAGAACAGCCCTGAACCATGGCCATCGCAGCGGCTGCAAGAACGGGGAGAAATTTTTTCATGGAAGTGCTCCTGGTTTGATTATCTGGAAATCTCATTCC
>CAZHPP010000245.1:0-6289 GCA_964534535.1 uncultured Victivallales bacterium
TTCGTGCTTTCCGGACTGCCCGGAGCGGCGGTCCGGGAAAGCGGTTTCGCCCTGGCCTTCCGCGAAAACGTGCTCCGCTATTTCGCCCCGTTCGACCACAACGATGAAAGCATCTTCGCATACTTCATCCATCTGCCGCGGCATCTCATGCCGTGGACTCCGTTCTTCCTGCTGGCGCTGTTTTCCTTCTTTCAGGACTGGAAAAAGCGCACGAAGGACCTTTCCTGGCTGTGGCTCGCGACCCTCTTCATCTTTCTGTTCTTCTCGCTTTCGGGATCGCGCCGGCATTACTACATCCTGCCGCTGATCCCGTACTGCTTCCTTGCGGCAGCCGTCTGGCTCGACAGGGCGGACGTTCCCGGCTGGCTTGCAAAGACCAGGGCAGTTCTGCTCGCCATCTGCCAGTGGATTCCGCCCGCGGCAGCCGTGCTTGCTCTGGCGGCGGGAGCCGTTCTGCTGTGCCGTCCGTCGCTGGTTCCGACCGGATACGCGCCCCTGCTCCGGATGCTTCCGCAGACCATGATCGCCGCCGCAGGAGCCGCCGCCATGATGCTTGCGCTCCTGCTGCTGGTGAAATCGGACGACCGCGGACTGACCCGGATCATGCGTGCATTCTCGATGATGCTGATTCTGATGGTGTTCGTGTTCGGATACCTGTATCCGGCGAGTTCGCTGCTGCGGACGGAGCGGTACACCGCGCTGGCAATCCGCAATCAGCTGATGCGTCTCGGCGTGAAGACGGAGAATCTGAAAATCTACTCCACGCGCGCGGTCAACGAGATTTATTACCTTGGACGCGCTGAAAGGATCGAACAGCTTTCCGATCCCGCCGCGCTCGAAAAACTGATGAGCGTTCCGCACCGGGAGCACGTATTCATTCTTTCGCAGAAACGTTATTTTGACACTCTTCCCTCCGGACTTCAGGAGCGCCTGCCGCTGGTCATGGGCGAACCGGCGCGTCCGTGGGAAATCCGGCACGGAAAAGTCCCCACAAAAAAACTTCAGCTCCGAATCATCCGGGAGGTCAGAGGAAAATGATCGAAAAAATCGAGAACAGCACCTTGAAGCTTGGGATCATCGGCATGGGGTACGTCGGACTCCCGCTCGCGCTCGAGTTCGGCAGGAAGTTCGACACGGTCGGCTTCGATGTGAAGGAATCGCGTCTGGCCGATCTCCGCAAAGGGATCGACCGCACGCTCGAGAGCACGCCGGAACAGCTCGCCGCCGCGAAGAAGCTCCGCTTCTCCTCCGACCCCGATTCCCTGCGGGACCGCGACGCCTATATCGTAAGCGTGCCCACGCCCGTCGACAAATACAACCGTCCCGACCTTTCCCTGCTGATCTCCGCTTCCGAAACCGTCGGGAAGACCATGCGGAAGGGCGCGCACGTCGTCTACGAAAGCACCGTCTACCCCGGATGCACCGAGGAGGAATGCGTGCCCGTGCTCGAAAAGTTTTCCGGACTCAGATTCAACCGCGACTTCTTCTGCGGATACAGTCCGGAACGCATCAATCCGGGCGACAAGGAACACACGCTCCTGAAGATTCTCAAGATCACGTCCGGCTCCACGCCGGAGGCGGCCGACGCGGTCGACCGGCTCTACAACAGCGTGCTGAAGGCCGGAACGTACCGCGCTTCCTCGATCAAAGTCGCCGAGGCGGCCAAAGTCATCGAAAACACCCAGCGCGACATCAATATCGCCTTTGTGAACGAACTCGCCAAGATTTTCCGTCTGATCGGAATCGACACCGCCGAGGTGCTCCGGGCGGCCGGGACGAAATGGAATTTCCTGAATTTCCGGCCCGGACTCGTCGGCGGACACTGCATCGGGGTCGACCCGTACTACCTCACGCACAAGGCGCAGTCGCTCGGATACCATCCGGAAGTGATTCTGGCCGGACGCCGCATCAACGACGGCATGGGCGGGTACATTGCCTCCGAAGCCGTCAAGCTGATGATCCGCCGCGAAATCAAGATTCTGAACGCGGACGTCCTGCTTCTCGGCATGACGTTCAAGGAAAACTGTCCGGACATCCGCAACTCCCGCGCGAACGATATTGCGAAGGGGCTCCGCGAATTCGGGTGCCGCGTCACGGCGTTCGACCCGTGGGCCGATCCCGAAGAGGTCCGGAAAAATTATGGAATCGACTCCATTCACGACCTTCAGAAGGTTCCGCGCCATGCGTACGACGCCGTGATTCTGGCCGTGGCGCACCGGCAGTTCGCCGATCTGGACGTCCGCGGATTTGTGCGCGGAAACGGAATCGTCTACGACGTGAAGGAATTCCTGCCGCGCGAATCGGTCGACGCCCGTCTCTGACGGGGTCAGGCCGTCCGGCAGACCAGGAAGCGTTCCGCTCCGAAGCAGTCGCGCATGACGTGCGCTTCCGCAAAGTATTTTTTTGCAGATTCGCATAGCTCAGGAAGCTGTTCCGTCCCGGCTTCGAACGCGGCGGTTCCGCCCGGCTTCAGGAACTCCGGCGCCTGCCCCAGAGCCTCTTTGACGAGAGCCATGCCGGAATCGTCGGCGAACAATGCCGTTCCCGGCTCGAAATCGCGCACCTCACGCTGAAGATTTTTCTTTTCCGAATACGGAATATACGGCAGGTTGGCAGCCGCAAAGTCGAATTTCATTCCGCGGAACGGTTCGAAGAGCGAGCCCAGCCGCAGGTCCGCATTGTCCAGCCTGAGCGCCGCGCGGTTTTTTTCCGCCCACTTCATGGCGTCGGGGGAAATCTCGGAGGCAAAAACCTTCACGTCCGGACGCTTTGCAGCGACGGAAAGCGCCACCGCGCCCGAACCGGTTCCCAGTTCGCAGAACGTTCCGCGCGCCGGAAGCAGGGCCAGCGCCAACTCCGCCAGCCCGTACGTTTCCGGACGCGGGATCAGCACGCCCGGCCCGACCAGAAAATTCAGGTCGCCGAAGACTTCGTCGCCGAGGATGTACTGGAGCGGCTCGCCCGAGGCGCGGCGCTCCGCGGACGCGAGTCCGGCGCGGACCCGTTCCGGCGAAACCGCATTGCAGGAAAGCGGGAATTCGGGGAGCGGGATTCCGGCGGCGCGTTCGGCCAGCCACCCGGCTTCCTGCCGGGCGTTGTCCGTTCCGGCCTTGGAAAGCCGTTCGAAGATGATTTTTTCGAGTTCGCTGGGAGTCATGATCCGGTTGACACGCCGTTCCGTGCCTTCAAAAAGGAGCATTGCTGTTTTATGAATGAAGCGGACAAGATGGAACTGGCCGAACTGTTTGTGGAAATTCTGGAATCGCGGGAGAAGCACTGTCCGCTGGGAATTTCGCCGGAAACCGCGCGCGAGCTGATCGACTTTGCGAACGCGTGGCGGAAAGCCCGCAGGACGGCGCTTGCGACTCTCGCCGGAGCGCTGGCGGCATCGGTGTTTGCCGCGCTCGCGGCGGGAATCCGGGCGCTCGTCTAGCCGAGCGTCACGCGGCGGAGATTCTTCTTCCCCGCCTTCAGCATGAGCTCGCCGTCCTTGAAGTCGGAAGCCTTCACGGCATAGTTCAGGTCCGTGATCTTGGCCCCGTTCAGGCTCGCGCCGCCGCCCTGGATCAGACGCCGCGCCTCGCCGTTGGACTTGCAGAGCCCGCTGTCGGCGAGAAGCTTGACGATCCAGATTCCTTCGGCCGGAAGCGTGACCTTATATGTGGGCAGATCGGCCAGACTTCCGGCATTGACGGAAGCGGCCTCCTTCACGCGGCTGGTCGTCGGAATGGTGCATTCCTTGTCGGCATAGCCGAACTTCTCGCACGCGGAGCAGTACGCCTTGATCGCCTCGTCGTGGCCGTGCGCAAGCGCCGTGGCCTCGTAGGCGAGAATTTCCTTGGCGCGGTTGATGTTCGCCTTGCAGAGGGAGGCAATTTCGTCAAGCGGAAGCCCCGTGAAATAGCCCATGAGCCGCTGGACATCGGCATCGCCGGTGTTGCGCCAGAACTGATAGTAGTCGAAGACGGAGGTGCGGTTCCTGTCGAGCCAGACGGCTCCGCCCGCGCTCTTGCCGAACTTCTGGCCGGTGGAACTGTTGATGAGAAGCGGCATGGTGAGCCCGTGGACTTCGGCCTGGTTGATCTTGCGGTTGAGGTCGACTCCGGCCGCGATGTTGCCCCACTGGTCCTGGCCGCCGAGCTCGAGCCGGCAGCCATAGCGCTGGTTCAGGATGCAGAAATCGTACGACTGCAGGAGCATGTAGCTGAACTCCAGGAAGGAGATTCCGGTTTCCATGCGGAGCTTGACGGATTCGGCGGTCAGCATCTTGTTCACGCTGAACTTGGAGCCGATGTCCCGCAGGAAGTCCAGATACTTCATGTCTCCGAGCCAGTCATAATTGTTGGCCATGATCACGTTGTCGAACGGAAGGAAGCGCTTGAGCTGTCCGACGATACACTCCGCGTTGTGGGCGACCTGCTCTTTGGAAATGATGGGGCGGGCCTCCTGCTTGCCGGAGGGGTCGCCGATGAGGGCGGTCGCGCCGCCGACCAGGGCGATGGGACGGTGTCCGGCCTTCTGCAGCAGGCGCATGGCCATGACGGGAAGAAGGTGTCCCACATGGAGACTGTCGCCGGTGGGGTCGAATCCCACATAATATGTGACGGGACCTTCGGCAAGAGTTTTTTTCAACGCTTCCTCATCCGTGGACTGGTAGACAAATCCACGTTCCTTCAGTTCCGTGAACGGATTCGACATTTCTTTCACCTTTCGGGTTGATGGTTTCGAAGAATCGATAATATACCATGGATCCCGGAAAAGTCAACTCATTTCATGCGGACGGAAGCCTTCGCTCAGGAATGTTCGCGTTCTTCCGCGAGTTTCCGGAATTCGGGGACCAGCGCATTCACGTCGCCCGCGCCGATCACGGCCACCAGATCGCCCTTCTTCACCGAGGGCGCGATCGCCTCAAAGATTTCATGCCAGGAACCGGAAACGGCTTTCGCGCCCGGAACCATCCCGGCCAGAGTCTCCGAATTCACGTCCGATTCGTCCGTCCACGCGGCAAACACGGGCGTGACGAACACCTGGTCCGCCTTCGAGGAAAGCAGCGCGGCAAAATCCTTCAGATAGCGTTTGAGCCGCGCATAGCGGTGCGGCTGGAAGATCACCACAAGACGGCGTCCGGGATTCGTTTCCCGCAGGGCCGAAAGCGTCGCGCGGAGTTCCGTGGGATGATGCGCATAGTCTTCGATCAGGCGGAACGCAGGCGAATCGATCCGCAGGGAAAGCCGCCGATCCACGCCCGGGAAGGAAACCAGCGCCTGAACAATCTCCGCTTCCGGAATCCGAGGATACAACATCTTCACGACGGCGAACGCGGTCGATGCGTCAAGTTTCTGATAGCCGCCCCACTGCGCGGGGAACGGCAGAGCCGCGGGCTCGTCCTTCAGCACAAGCGCATGATCCAGCGGACGGAACAGGCGGTCCGTATTCGGTCCGGAAACATAGACGAGCCGCTTTGCGTTTTCGGCGAACCGGACAAAGCTTTCAAACAGGGAATCGACCCCTCCGACGCTCCAGCTGTGGTCGTCCTCGATGTTCGTGACGACGGCGGTTTCCGCATGGAAGAGCGCATTGGTGGAATCGCTTTCATCGACCTCGGTCACAAAGACGCGCCCTGCCCCGGCGCTGCCGGAACACTCCAGCCCCGGCACGCTGCCGCCGATCAGGAATCCGGGATCCATGCCGAGTTTTCCGAGCGTATGCGCGATCATGGCGGTGGTGGAGGTCTTGCCGTGCGAGCCAGCCACGGCGACCGTATGCTTGAAACGGGTGCCGATGTGCGCAAGCGCCTCTCCGCGGCGCATCAGCGGAATGCCGCGCCGCTTCGCCTCGACGATTTCCGGGTTGGAATCGTCCGCGGCGGAAGTATAGACGACCAGGGCGTTTTCCGCCGTGAGTCCGGCCGGAATGTTTTCCGCCGCGTGGCCTTCCGCCACGGGGATTCCCAGACTTTTCAGCTTTTCCGTCAGCCTGTTTGAAAGCAGATCGGACCCCGAACAGCGGAACCCGAGTTCGTGAAAGATCACGGCGAGCGGCTGAGTTCCGGCTCCGCCGCATCCGATGAAATGGACGTGCTCAATCATGGAAACACTTCATTCTTTTTCGAGTTTGACGGCAAATGCAGTGAAGTCATGGAGATTTCCGGCGGAAAGCCGGCCGCGCTCCGCATTCAGTTTCAGACCTTCCGGCGCGAACGAACCCGCGATCTTCCAGGAGCCGGAGGGAAGTTTCACGGAAAGTTTTGCGGGAGCGCCCGCGAAGGCGTGTCCGACAATGAGCAGAC
>CAZHPP010000246.1:0-6259 GCA_964534535.1 uncultured Victivallales bacterium
CCAGTTCGAAGGCCAGACCAAGACCAAGCTCGGCAACGGCGACGTCAAGGGAATCGTGGATTCCGTGATGAGCGACTGTCTTTCGACCTTCCTCGAGGAAAATCCGACCGTGGCCAAGCTGATCGTCGACAAGGCCGTGCTCGCCTCCGACGCCCGCGAAGCCGCGCGCAAGGCCCGCGAGCTCATCCAGCGCAAGGGCGCGCTCGACGGTTTCTCGCTCCCCGGAAAACTCGCCGACTGTTCCGAAAGCGATCCTTCCCGCTGCGAAATCTACATCGTCGAGGGCGACTCCGCAGGCGGTTCCGCCAAGCAGGGACGGGACAGCAAGTTCCAGGCCATTCTCCCCATCCGCGGCAAACTCCTCAACGTGGAAAAGGCCCGCGAACACCGCGTCCTGGAAAACAAGGAAATCCAGTCCCTGATCGCGGCCATCGGCTGCGGTTTCGGCAACGAGAACTTCGACATTTCCAAGATCCGCTACAACCGAATCGTCATCATGACCGATGCCGATGTGGACGGCTCGCACATCCGCACGCTGCTGCTCACGTTCTTCTTCCGCAACATGCGCAAGCTGATCGAAACCGGCCACGTCTACATCGCCAAGCCCCCGCTCTTCAAGGTCACCCGCAAGAAAAATGAAACGTACGTGGACACCGAAGAGCAGCTGGACACCTATCTCGTCAACATGGGCTGCTCGGACATCGAGGCCGACACCATGGCCGGCGAAAAGCTGACCGTGGAAAAGATCAAGCAGATCACGGGCTTCCTGATGAAGGCGCACCACATTGCGCTCGGACTCCAGAGGGAAGGCCTTGCGGCCGAGCCCTACTTCCGCCTCGAAAAGGACGGGAAGTTCCCCATCGCCCGAATCCTCGTGCGCGAAACCAACGGCACCATGACCGAACAGTTCGTCTACACCGAGGACGAGGAGCACGTGTTCGTGGATTCCGCGCTCGCGCGTCTGCCGAAGGTCGAAAGCGTCCCCACCGACGCCGAAGCCGCCGAGGCCGCCAAGCTCGGGGAAAACGGCGCTGCCGTCCCCGCCGACGCTCCGGCCGCCGAACCCGAAGAGGTCAAGGAGAAGGAAAAAGAAAAGTTCTCCGCCCCCATTTCCGCCGAAGAGGCGGAATACGAGGAAAAGCTCGGCGAAATCGAAGAGTATTCCTACCATCCGTCGATCGACGTTTCCGCGATCTACGAATCCAAGACCTGCGAGGAACTGTATCAGGAAATCCGCGCGGCGGGCTACGACCCGGAGACGCTTTATCAGGACAAGGGTCCGCTCTTCAAGATTCACACCTCCGACCGCGACGCCACGGTCGCGACGCTTTACGCGTTCTCGGAGGAAGTCAAGCGCAACGGCCGCAACGGACTTTCGATCCAGCGGTACAAGGGTCTGGGCGAAATGAACTCGGACCAGCTCTGGGAAACCACCATGGACCCGAACAAGCGCAAGATGATTCAGGTGACCATGCAGGACGCGATCGAAGCGGACCGGCTGTTCACCCTGCTGATGGGCGACGCGGTCGAACCGCGGCGCGACTATATCGAAAAACATGCCGCCGGCGTACAGGACCTCGACATTTAACAACACAATCAAGGAGAAATTGACATGGCGGAAGACAAGACTTCGGCTCCGGCGAGACGCGCCGGAATCGACCCGGCGCTCCGGGACAAGAACCTCGGAATCGCGCTCTCCCAGATCGAAAAAGACTTCGGCAAGGGCTCGATCATGCGGCTCGGCGACAACAAGGTCGCGGACGTCCCCGTGATCAGCACGGGCGCCCTTTCCCTTGACATTGCGCTCGGAATCATGGGCGTTCCGCGCGGCAGGATCATTGAAATCTACGGCCCCGAATCCTCCGGAAAGACCACGCTGTGCATGCACATCATCGCAAACGCCCAGCGCGCCGGCGGCACCGCCGCGATCATCGACGCCGAACATGCCGTCGACCCGATTTACGCCCGCAAGATCGGCGTGAATGTGGAAGAGCTCCTCATCTCCCAGCCGGACTGCGGCGAAGACGCCCTGAACATCGCCGACACGCTGATCCGCAGCAATGCGGTCGACGTGCTCGTGGTGGACTCGGTGGCCGCGCTCGTTCCGCGCGCTGAAATCGAGGGCAACATCGGCGATTCGTTCGTCGGACTCCAGGCCCGCATGATGTCCCAGGCGCTCCGCAAGCTCACCGGCGCGATCAGCCGCAGCCGCACCTGCTGCATCTTCACCAACCAGATCCGCGAAAAGATGATGTTCGGCAACCCGGAAACCACCACAGGCGGCAACGCCATGAAGTTCTACAGCTCCATCCGCATGGACATCCGCCGCATCGGCCAGATCAAGGATTCCGACGGAATCGTCACGGCCGCCCGCACCCGCGTGAAGGTCGTCAAGAACAAACTCGCGCCGCCGTTCCGCACCGCGGAATTCGACATCAACTGGAACGAGGGCATTTCGCGCGTCGGCTCGATCGTCGACGCCGGAATCGAGCACGGAATCCTTGAAAAACGCGGCTCGTGGCTCGCCTTCGAGGGCGAACAGCTCGCCCAGGGCGTCGAGCGCGTCAAGGCGCTCCTCGCCGAAAACAAGCCGCTCGCCGACAAGATCGTCAAGAAAATCATCGAAAAGGCGAAAGCATCGTCCGGACTCGAAACCCCGCCCGCCCCCGATGCCGCAGAGGCGGAACCCGCCCCTGCCGACGTTCCGGCAGACGCACCGGCCGATTCCGCGAAAAACTGACGAATCCGGCGAAACCGTTCAGACGGAGGGTCTCCGAATCGTGCGGAAATTCGTAACAATCGCGCTCGCCATGGCCGCCTGTTCGGCACTGACGGGCGCCGGTTCCTACGGCGACCGTGAATCCGGCGACGAATCCTACGCGTCCAAGGACTATGCCGTCGCCGCGAGCTTTTATGCCCGCTACCGCGACCAGGCCAGGTCCGCCGGCGACGTCAACGCCGAGCGCGACGCCTTCGAACGTCAGCTCGACGCCCTGATCTTCGGCGGAATGCCGGACGTTGCCTCCGGCGTGCTCGCAGAATTCGAAAAGCGCTTTCCGGACGCGAACCCCATTTCGCTCGCGCTCTGGAAGGCAGACCTCGCCCTGCTCGGGAAACGGCCCGTGGAAGCGCGGGAAACCATCCAGGCGATCCTTCCGCAACTCACGGTGGACGATCCCCGCCGCACCCGCGCATTGATGACCCTCGGCCGCGCATGCGAGGAAAACGGACTCTACCGGCGCGCCGCGGATACTTACGAAAAAATGCGCGAAGGCAAGATTTCTCCTCAGCTCCAGCGCTTCGCCTTTGAACGCGCCGTGTTCTGCCTGGCCTCCTCCGACAAGCCGCAGGAGGCCTTCGACGAACTGCTTTCCGCCCCCGTTCCCGAATCGCCGGGCGAAGGCTCCGCCATGAACCGGCTGCTTGCGCTTTACGCCGTGATCCGCGTCCGCGGATTCTCCGAGGTCGAACCGTTCCTGGGACGCGCGTTCGAAGCCGCTGAAAAAAGCGGCGACCCGCTGGCATACACCGTTCTTTCCGCCGTTGCGGATTCGGCCGTCCAGGCCGGGAAATTCCAGACTGCGGCCGATGCGCTCCAGTCCGCATTCCGCTGCGCGCCGGACAAATCGCAGTCGTTCCAGACGATTCAGCGGCTGGTGGACGTTCTGGACAGCACGGGCGACGTCAGACGCGCCGCGGGTCTCGCGCTCCAGTCGCTCCAGCTCTTCCGCGGTTCCTACGCCTCTCCCGAACTCAGGCTCAAGATCGCCGGAATTCTCCGCTCCGCAGGAAACTATTCCGAAGCCGATTCCCTCCTCGAATCAATCGCGGCGGACCCCCTCACCGGAAAGGAAACCGTCCGCCGCGCCCTGCTCGAACGCGCCTATCTCCACAACGACATGAACGATTATCCCGGCGCCGCGAAGATCGTCGAAAAATATTTCACGGACGACTTTGCCGGCGAAGGCGCCTTCATTCTGGCCGACATGCTGTTCCTCAAGAAGAAATACGACGACGCGGCGGCCGGATTCCTTGCCGCGGCCGACAGATATCCCGCATGGCGCGCCAAGTCGCTCTATCAGGCCGCGCTCGCCCTGCTTCAGGCCGGACGCCCCGAAAACGCCCTCGCCGTCATCACCCGTCTCGAACAGGTCAAGGAAGACCCCGCGGCGCGCATCGACGCCGTCTTTCTCAAGGCCGTGGCGCTCGAAGCCACGGGCAAGCCGGGCGAAGCCATCCAGTTCTATGAGGAATACTCCGGACTTCCCGGGGCCGCTTCGGAAAAGGCCTCGCAAGCCCTCTTCAAGGCCGGACGCATTTCCGTCACGGCCCGGAATTATGAACGTGCGGAACAGTTTTTCCGGCGTCTGGTCCGGCTCCATCCGGGATCCGATCTGGCGGCGCCCGCGGGCTACTGGCTGATCTTTGCGCTCCACCAGCGCGGCGAGGAAATTCAGGCCGAGCGCGAAACCTGGCTTCTGGCCGACCGGCATCCCGAGTCGAGCTATGCGATCCATGCGCTCTTCAACCTGGCGGCGCGCTGCGTCGAAGCCGGAGCCCTGCCCCGCGCCGACGCCGTGCTCGACGACCTGGCGCGCCGCGTCAAGTCCGACGAACTCCGCGCCCGCGTGCTCTTTGAACGCGCCGCCGTGGCTTTCCGCCGCAAGAATTACACGTTCGCAAAGGAGCTGCTCTCAGATCTCCAGAAACGCTATTCCGATTCCAGAATCGCCTCGCAGGGCGTTTTCCTTTCCGCGGATATTCTCCGCGCGGAAGGCGAATACGTCAAGGCCGCAGAAGCCTATCGTTCCGCGGCCGCGGCCGAACCCGATCCGATGATTTCCGCCGCCGCAACCGGTTCCGCAGGCGACTGTCTCTTCATTCTGGCGGGACTCCGCCAGCTGCCCTCCCGCTACGCCGAGGCCAGGGCCGATTTTCTGACTGCGGCTTCCCGGAAGAATGCCCCGGAACAGATCCGCGTGATGTCCTATTACAAGGCAGGAAGAACCTACGAGCTCACGGGCGACGACGACACCGCGCTCGAATATTACAGCATGGCGCTCAGGATCCCCGACGGCGAAAGCATGTCTGCCTCAAAACTGTGGGCCGCAAAAGCCGCCGAAGCCGTCTGTTCCATTGCCGAAAAACGTCCGCTGAGAGTCCATATTGCGGCGGCCAGGGCCGCGCTGGAGCGGATGAACTCCCTCGGCATGATCGACCAGGAAACGCTCAAATCCAAACTTTCCAGAATCACAAAATCCAAATAACCGGAAGGATTTCCCATGGAATATCTGCAAATGTTTCTCAAGGGAGGCATGATCATGGTGCTGCTGGGAATCTGCAGCATCATCGCCGCGTTCGTCTTTTTTGAAAAATGGTTCCAGTTCCACCGGGACCAGGTCAATATCCGGGAGCTTGTTTCCGGGCTCGTAAACGTGCTGCGGCGCGACGGCATGATCGAGGCGATCACGCTCTGCGACAACACCCCCGGCCCCGCGGCCAGAATCCTGAACGCCGCCATCCAGGCCTATCAGAGCGACGACGACATCAAGCAGGCCGTGGACGATGCGGCGGTCACGGAAGTTCCGCGCCTCGAATCCCATCTTCCCATTCTCGCCACGATCGCCTACATTGCGCCGCTGCTCGGCCTGCTCGGAACCGTGGTCGGCATGAGCGAAGCCTTCCTGGCCATTCAGGCGAAGCAGGGCATTTCGCTCACGCTCGCCGACCTCTCCGGAGGCATCTATCTGGCGCTTTCCACGACGGCCGCCGGGCTCTGCGTGGCGATCCCCTGCCACATTGCCTACAACTATCTTGTCACGCGCGTGCACCATTTCTGCAGCGACATGGAAAAGGCCTCGGCCGAAATTCTCTATTTCTTCAGCCATCACAGAAAGGGCGCGGATGAATAAAAACTACGGCACCGTGCGGATTCGGCCCACGCTCGAAATCACGCGCGGCCAGTTCGACTTTGTCCCTTTCCTCAGCATCTTCTTCCTGCTGCTGATCTTCTTCATGCTCGGGAGCGCATTCGTCCAGGTTTCGGGAATTCCCGTCGACCTGCCCAGAGTCCGCACCGCCAACAGCTTCGGAACCAAAAAGATCGTCGCCACCATCGACAGGTCCGGACATCTCTTCTTCAACGACTCCCAGATGGCCGACTCCAACCAGTTCAAGAACCGCCTGATGGAAACCGTCAACGCCTCCCGTGAGAACGTCACCATGATTCTGCGCGCCGACGGCGCAGCCTCCTTTGCCA
>CAZHPP010000247.1:0-6257 GCA_964534535.1 uncultured Victivallales bacterium
GAAGGCCGGTGGCTGCGGTCAGATGCCGTCTGCATTGAATGTGATCCGGGGAGCTGGAAAAAAGAGGAGGCGGATGAATTCATATCCATGCTTGGATTTTCCGCTATGCATGACACTCTCGCCGGAATCCGCCTGGCAGCGGCAATAGGAATCGGAGTCCTGGAGCTGCGCTGGTCAGAAACAAAAAAACTTCCACTGTCTGAAGTCCGTTCTGCTATTGAAAAATGGCGCGGAGGCGGAGGCAAAACACTTTCGCTGCACCTCCCTGAAATCGTATGGGACAGTAAAAGAAATGGAATCGTGCCGACAGGCATCGGCGATGCACTTGAACTCGCAGATGCATTGGGAACCGACAGGCTGACTCTTCATGTTCCCAACTGCTCAGTGGCGGAAATGGGCATACATGAGGTCAGGAAGCAGATGCTTGACGCTTTTGCAGACGCATCTTCACATGCACTGGCGCATGGCATGGAGGTCGGAATTGAAAACATGCACATGCGGCCCGGCGAATATCCGGACGGGCGCCGCCGCTTCGGATATACACCGGACGAATGCGTTTCCTGGGTCGAATCCCTGCGGGAACGCTGCGGAAGCCGGAAAATCGGTTTTCATTTTGACATCGGCCATGCCAGAAACAATATTCCGTTTTCAAGCATGTTCTCAATTTCCCAGTGGTATGCTTCCGCTGGACGGCTCATCAACGGTTATCACGTACATCAGGTCTGCATCGGAAACGGCGGTACAATGACAAACCATCAGCCACTGACCGGCCTGTACGGACCGCTGATTTCATTCAGCTCGTTCTTCATGGCATGGCATGAAGGCATGATCGCGCACAAACCTGTCATCATTGAAACCGAAACCGGAACGGAACAGACCCGCCTTGCGTTTCTCGGCGGATTTCAGAAAAGCAAATCATGAAAAAGACTGAGTTTTCCCTTGAATCATGGCATAATCCAGGCAATGAATTCCGCTCAGCACCGTTCTGGTCCTGGAACGGAAAGCTGGAAGCAGGCGAACTGAAGCGTCAGATCTGCGCCTTCAAAGTCATGGGGATGGGCGGCTTTTTCATGCATTCCAGAATCGGGCTGGCGACCCGCTATCTTTCACCTGAATGGTTCCGCCTGATCCGCTCATGCATCAGGGAAGCGGAAAAACTGCACATGGATTCATGGCTTTACGATGAAGACCGCTGGCCCTCCGGATATGCCGGCGGGAAAGTCACGGAAAATCCGGCGTACAGGATGCAGCTTGTCTCTCTGACGGAAATACCATACGGCCGATGCAGAAAGTTCAGCATTCCCGGCAATGCCATAAGACTGTTTGCTGCACATGTGAACGGAAACAAGGCGCAGCATGTCAGGAGAATCGACACTCCCGACGATGTAAAATCCGGAGAAACAATGCTCGTTTTCACTCAAAGGCATGCGCCGCTCACAGACTGGTACAACGGCCAATGCTATCTCAACCCTATGAACCCCGATGCAGTGAAGAAGTTCATCAGGCTTACTCACGAGGCATATCTGCGGAACTGCGGTGATGAATTCGGAAAGCGCATTCCAGGGATATTCACGGATGAACCTCAGTACGGATTCGTGACGACCCGGCTGGACTGGGCCGGTGAAACTGAATATTCCACTCCCTGGGATCCGCAAATCCGGAACCTGGTCATGAAGCGTCACGGATACGATCTCCTCGACCGTCTGCCCGAACTGTTCTTCGACACAGGCAAAACCGGATTTTCCGTTGCGCGTCTTCATTACGTCGGCACATTGACGGACCTGTTCATAAAAAATTACGCTGCCATTATCGGCAAATGGTGCAGGGACCACGGATTGTGCTATACAGGACATGTGATGGGCGAAGATTCCTTGGCATGGCAGACCTGGAACTGCGGCAGCCCCATGCGCTTCTACCGTCATTTCGGAATGCCGGGAATAGATGTGCTGGGCGACACGGAATCCAACTTCTTCATCGCCGGAATGCTGAGTTCCGCCGGACATCAGTTCGGAAAGCGCATGCGTTTGGCCGAACTTTATGGATGCACCGGCTGGGATTTTCCTCCGCTCGGACACAAGGCCGTCGGCGACTGGCTCCTTGCATGCGGTGTAAACTTCCGATGCCAGCACCTCTCACAGTACACGCTCGCCGGCGAAGGCAAACGTGATTATCCCGCCAGCATCGGTCCGCATCTTCCGTGGTACAGAGACTATTCACATGTGGAAAACTATTTCGCGCGCCTGTGTTCTGCTCTGACCGATGCCAAAGACTTCTGCGATATCCTCATGCTTCTGCCTTCGGAATCGGTCTGGTGCATGATACGCAAGGACTTCCTGAATGCGAAAGACGTTCTCGATTTCGACCGGAAATTCGCAGATCTGAACAGAAAACTTCTCCGCCGGCACATTGCATTCGACCTCGGCGATGAAGGCGTCATGGAGACTGACGCCTGCGTTCAGGGCGGGATTCTGAAAGTCGGCCTCGCCAGGTACAGCGCCGTCATAGTCCCCAAAATGCTTACCATGCGGGAAAATACTGTTTCACTGCTGGAAAAATTCAAAAAATCAGGCGGCATTGTCATCTTTGCGGACGATCCGGCGGAACGAGTCGATGGTGAGAGAAGCACACGTCCGGCAAGACTTGCCGCAAAATGCGGAAACTCGGGACTCTCATCACTCGAACGCTTCCGGAAAATCACCATCAATCCCGGCGGTGCCGAGATTCTTACGCGTCTGTGCGACTCAAAGCCGGCGGAATGGCTGTTTGTAGTCAACACAGGATGCGTCCCCGGAGAAAAATCCAGAAAATCTCCATGGAGCGTTCCGCGCGCAGTCGACCGTAAAAAAGAATTTCCTAAACTCGAAATCCGCTGGAAATCATCCCGCGAAGGCAATATCTTCGAATGCGATCCCGAAACTGGAAATTTTTCCGGGTGCATAACGGAACGATCCGGAAACGTCAGGACAATCCACACTTCTCTGCCGCGCCTGGGGAGCCGGCTTTTCGCCCTGACTGCGGAAGACTGGCCGGCATCAGGCGTCAGGCCTTCGCCTCCGCCTGCCGCCGAATATCCGCGTCTGCCGGAGCGTTTCCATTACAGGATGGATTCTCCCAACATACTTATATTCGATCATTTCCGTCACAGGCTGAATGGCGATGCCTGGAGCCGTTCGGAAGATTATGTCCTGACGCTGGATGATGATATCCGCAAGCGTCTCGGCATTCCTGTGCGTTCCCCCGACATGATCCAGCCATGGGCTGGAAAATTCGAAGGCGGACTCTCTGCATGTCTTGAATTGACGTCGGAATTCCAATGCGGCTCCCTGCCTGAAGGAAAACTCTTCATAGCATTAGAGTCTCCTGAACTGTATAAAGTCTCGGTCAACGGAACGGCCGTCCCTGACGCTGATTGCGGTTTTCTCCTCGACCATTCGATCCGCAAACTCGGACTTCCGGAAAACTGTCTCAGAAAAGGACGCAATGTACTGAAACTTGAAACGAAATATTCCTGCATACACACAGGACTGGAGGCCGTATTCCTCTGCGGCAACTTCGGAGCAGTGCAGGAAGGCACCGGCGGACGGCTGATACCTCTTCCCGAAACTCTCGGATTCGGCAGCTGGACCTGTCAGGGATTCCCGTTCTATTCCGGAGGCATAACTTACTTTGCTGAAATCACACGCCGTAATTCATCGCCATTCTGGCTGAAACTGCCTGAATTCCGGGGATCGCTTTGCCGCATTTCATGCGGCGGCAAACAGCTTGGGCTGTTGATGTGGCCACCATGGGAAATTGACCTGAGTGAAGCGGTGCCGGCAGGGAAAAGCGTCATGATCGGGATCGAGATCATCGGCTCTCCCAGAAATATGATGGGACCGTTCTTTCTGAAGGGAAATCCTGGATACTGCATTCCGACCCAATTCAAAGAGCTGTTCAGAAAAGAACGCTGTCTGGCCGATTGCGGTTTTTTGAGAAATAATGAAAGATCTTCCTGAAACTTAACAAGGGCATAATTCCGCTTTTCAGGAATATGTGAATCAGGCATTTTTCCGCTGAAGCAGCCAGCCATTTGGACTGTGCCGGAAATGGCAGCGGAATGCCGTCTGCACCAGGATACGAACCAGCGGACTCGACAGGAAATCCAGAATTCGCATGCTGACCGTCAGCGGATCGTTTCCGACCAGTATCTGAGGATCATATCAGCAAGTTCTTCTCCGTGTTCAGCGGAAGCATCCTTCGCCGAGGCACAGAACCATTCGGTATTCCGCTCAATTCTTTCCGGAGCCACGGCTTCTGGTTTCAGCGCCCAGAGCAGCGATGTCTCATGCAGTCCCGCATGGTCCAGCGGCATCTTCACTCCAGGCACATGCGGCATCACGGACATCACATGGAACCAGTTCCACGGCGAATCTATTCCGTCATCCGGAGCCGCGCCCCACCAGCCGCGTCCGAGCTTTTTTTCCGCAAAGCCGAAGACAAGCTTTTTGGCCGCGTTCATGCACGCTATCTCGGTAAGATTGCATCCGACGGTCTGGTGTATCATCAGCATATAGATGTTCCTCCAGCCGCCTTCCAGCAGTGCCCCCAGAATACTGCACATATAAGCCGAAAGAACATCCGGGTCGACATTGATTGAGTTCTTTTCCGGACCGGCCACGCTGTATGTCGCCGTGCCGTACCATACCGGAGGTGCGATAACAATGCTGCGCATCTTTTCAAAGCGGAAAAGGAGTTCCGTCGGTATCAGTCCGTCGGTTCCCAGCGCGCAGTGCGCCGCATGATATTCCATTACTCCGACCGGAATGCAGAGCGGAATGCGTTCCGACTTTGCTTTTTCGAGTTCTTCCGGCCATGACATTTCCATCTGCATGATGTTCAATCCTTTTCTGCGGCTATGATTCCGGAAACGACAAGCAGTTCAGGACTGATGCCTTCCGCGAATGCCGCTGTTTTCAAAGTGTCGATGAGATTCTGTTCCATCGGAGGCTCTCCGGCGAACGTCCAGTTACGTCCGAGCTTGGCATATTTTGCGGCGCATGCCGCATTGAACGCACACAATTCCCAGCGTTCGATTTTTCCGCCGAGTTTCTTCCCGATGAACCCTGCAATCGCCGAAATGTTCTCCGGGACAGCGGTCACGCCCGGAATAAGCGGAGTCCGTATCCAGAGCCGTTTCCCTATTCCGACGATCCGCCACAGATTATCAAGAATCAGCGAATTGTCCATCCCTGTGAACTTTCTGTGCTGTTCAGGTGCGGCCAGTTTGATGTCGTAAAGCACACAGTCGGTGAACTTCAGCACAGATTCCATATTGTTCCACGGGACTGCGCCGCAGGTGTCGAGCGCAGTGTTTATGCCTTTCAGCTTCAGGCGGCGGAAAAATTCCGTCAGGAATTCATGCTGAAGCAGAGGCTCTCCGCCGGATGCCGTGACACCGCCGCCGAATATCTCATAATAATCGGAGTCGCGGCATGACTCCTCCAGAAGGCTTTCCATCGTGCGGACGGTTCCTGTGACCGCCATGGCTTCTGAGGGACACGCCGCTGCGCATGTTCCGCAGACGCGGCACAGCGTACGGTCGACAGATATGACAGCGCCTGATGCGGAAAGCGCCTTCTGAGGACAGCTTCTGACGCAGGTTCCGCATCCGATGCAGGTTCCGGAATTCCACCACACCTCCGGATTCGGAGAGATGCCCTCCGGGTTCTGACACCACCGGCACCGCAGCGGACATCCCTTGAAAAACACCGTCGTTCTGAGTCCGGGGCCGTCGTGAGTGGTTCCCCGGTAGACGTCGAATACGACTGCGCTTTTCTCAGAATCCCTTGTAGTTTTCACGGTGAACGAACTCCTCCTGGAACTTTTTGGCGAGAGTCACGAAGCGGCTTGTGTAGCCTGTGACTTTTATGATTATGTTCTGATATTCGGGATTTTTGGGGTCGTCAATGGCCTTCCTGAGTTCGGCAAGGTCCATGATATTCAGATTGATCTGGACTCCGCCGCGGCGGAAGTATGCCTGAGAGAACCTGCTGATGTAGCCGCCCATGTTTTCCTTGCCGTCGAAGAACTTCGGCTGCATTTCAATCTGGAGCGAACCGCCCTGGAACTTGACGTTGTCGACCTTGGTCATGGAGTCGGCTGTGGCGATGAGCCCCTTTGTATTGCGTCCGGCGGTGGGGTTGCATCCGTGGGCGAGCGGCTCTGAGGCGAGACGGCCGTCCGGAGTGGCTCCGATCACCTGCGGGCATGTGTGGCCC
>CAZHPP010000248.1:0-6227 GCA_964534535.1 uncultured Victivallales bacterium
CCATGATCGTCGACATCACGAAAGAGGAGGACCAGCGCGAAACACTCGCCCCGCTCCTCGAAACCTTCGAATACGGTTCCGAACTGACGTGCCGCGCCGCGTTCCGGATCGACCCCGCCACCCGTCAGCTCACGGGCACCCGCATGCTCGGCAAGATCTGGCCCATCCGGGACGGCAAAGCGGTCCCGCGCAAGGAAGTCCTCCTGCCCGAGGATATTGAAGCATTCTCCCGTCCCTACGACGACCTGTCCACCGGCCGGTCGACCGAGGCGACCGCCTATTTCCGCTGCATCTACTTCGGGGATATCCGCTATTACCGCTTCCGCGCCGGCATCATCCGTTCCGCGGGAAAACCCGAACTCATCGGCGTCATCCAGAACATCACGGAGATCGCGCTCGCCGAAGCAAAGCTCAAGGAAACCCAGGAACTCTGGGAACGCGTCATCAACGTCATGCCTTCCATGTTCTTTGCAAAAGACGCCGGGAACGGCTTCCGCTACGTCCTCTGCAACCGCGCGTTCGCTCAGTTCTTCGGGCTCAGGATCGAAGACATCATCGGCAAAACCGACCGCGAGCTCTTCCACGCCTCCGAAGAGGCCGACCGGTATGTCTCCGACGACAGGCGCGTCATGGCCCTGCCCGACGGCGAGACCTACGACGAGAACTCCACCGACTCCGCAGGAGCCGTCCACCGGATTCACACAACCAAGCGCGCCTTCCGGGGAACCGACGGCAGACGGCTTCTGCTCGGCATGTGCCATGACATCACCGACCTCAGCGACCTGATGCGGTACGAGCAGATCAACAGCCGGATTCTCGCCCGGGCCGTCGCGGAACCGGAAATGCTCCCCGTCCTGGACGATATCTTCCGGACCATCGTCGACACCCTGAAATGCCGCAGGGTCGCCGTCCTGCGGATGACCGGCGATCATGCGGAGCTTGTCCACGAACTTTCCGCTCCGGATCTTCCGCAGCCTTCTCCGGATATGATCCGGAATCTGAAAGCATTCGCGGACTCCCATGCAGGACTCTTCCGGAGTTCGGAAAAATTCTTCCCGTTCGATGCCTCCGCGCCGGAAAACAAATCCTCCGGCCTCGAAAACGGATCTTCCTCCCCGTCTTCCCGGGGAAACAGTTCGGCGGAGTCCTGGCCGTCAGCTTCGACCGGAATCTTCCGCTGGAAGAAACAGGGAAGAAACTCCTGCGCGCCATGGGGAACGTCATCGCGCTCGCCGTCCTCCGCGAACATCAGGACCAGGCCATGAAGCAGATCCAGCAGGAAAACCAGTTCATCCTCGACAACATCGCCATTCCCATCTGGCTCTTCGACGAACGGGGCGGCATCGTCACCTTCAACCGGGCCGCGTCCGTCTTCTTCCGGGAATCCCTGCCGGACAGGAACAGGACCTATCAGTGCCGCGAAATCTTCTCGTGCACGAAACCGGACTCCGAATGTCCGGTCCATATGGCGCTGGCGGACGGCAAGCCCCACAGCCGGCGCTATTCCCGGAACGGAAAAGAATACATCATCGGCTCCAGCCCCATCGTCGACTCCTCCGGGAAAATCCGCGGAATCGTGAACAGCGCCCAGGACATCACCTCCCTGATCCGGCTGAGTTCCGACCGCGAAGTCCTGGCCCGCTGCCTCTCCAACCTCGTCCGTGAAAACGACATGCACCACGCAATTGAGCTTTCCATCCGGGACATCTGCGAGCATGTCGGCGCCAGCCGCTGCTATATCTTCCGCTTCGACACTGCGGCAAAGACCTTCTCCTCCTTCATCGAATTTGCCGCCAACGGCCAGCCCTCCATCCTCGGCGGCTTCAGGAACCAGCCGTACACAGCCAAACCAGACTGGGAAACCATGTTCGCGAAAAACGACATGCTCTCCTTCCCGGATTTCGGGAAGAACGCACGGCTGGAAGGCCTTCAGTTCTACCGCGCCTTCGTCGAAAAGAACAAGGTCCGTTCGCTCTATGCCTTCGGGATCAAGCCGGGCGGCAGATTCTGGGGATATCTCGGTCTGCTCTACGAAAACACCCCGCACGTCATCACAGAGGACGAACAGGACTTCACCGCTTCCATCGTGAACTGCGTGGAACTGATGCTCGCCCGCGAACAGCATGTGAACGACCTCCATGCCGCCCTGCTCCGCGCCGAAGCCGCAGACAAGGCGAAAAGCATGTTCCTGGCCTCCATGAGCCATGAAATCAGAACCCCGCTCAACTCCGTCATCGGGTTCGCCGAACTCCTCCGCGACGGCACGCTGCCCCAGGACGTCCAGAAGGACTATCTGGAGGCCATCTCCAGCTCGGGGAACGCGCTCCTCGACCTCATCAACGACGTGCTCGACCTTTCCAAGCTCGAAGCCGGACAGATGAAGTTCATGCCCGTCGAAGTCGACCTGGCTTCCATAATCCGCGAAGTCGGCTCCATCTTCCGCCAGAAATGCGCGGAAAAACGGATCGAATTCCGCCCCGTCATCCAGAAGGACATGCCCGTCGTCTGCCTGGACAGTCTCCGCTTCCGGCAGATTCTTTTCAACCTCATCGGGAACGCCGTCAAGTTCACCGAACGCGGCTCCATCACCGCGGATGCGCGCTTCCGCCGGGGAAAGAATTCCCTCGGAACGCTCGAACTCCACATCATCGATACGGGAATCGGAATTCCGCAGGAAGACCAGAAGAAACTCTTCCAGTTCTTCATCCAGTCCGACAACGCCCGCGGGATCTCCGGCGGAACCGGCACGGGGCTCGGACTCGCCATCTGCCGCAGAATGGTCGAAAAGATGAACGGCTCCATCCATCTGCAGAGCGAACCGGGAAAAGGCTCCGACTTCACCGTCATCCTCGAAGACGTCGCGTTCCGCGAAGGAAAACTCGCACCCGCCGCGCAGGAACAGGTCATCGCTCCGCTCAGGACCTCCGCACACGCCCTGCTCGTGGACGACACGCCCATGAACCTCAAGGTCCTGGCCGCCATGCTCGAAAAATCCGGCGTCGAAACCGTCACGGCCTCCAATGCGGAAGAGGCGCTCAGGCGTCTTGCGGAATCTTCATTCGACTTCATGCTGACCGACCTCTGGATGCCCGGAATGAACGGCGCCGAACTGGCAAAGAAAATCCGGGAAGACCGAAAATACGATTCCATGAAGATCGTCGCTCTCACGGCGGATGCCGAAGTGAAAAGTTCCTTCAACATGAAGAATTTCTCCGCCGTCCTGCTGAAGCCGGTCACGCTGGAAAAGATCGCGCAGCTGGCCGCGGAAATCATGGGGGCAGGACAGAAGGGTGACAGGAAAAGCTGACAGGGCTTCATCTTGCCCCCCCCCGATCGGCTTTGCCGCGCGGACTCACACGATGCCGCTGAACAGCAGGCCGAGTTTCCCGGCGGGCTTTTTTCCATTTCCGCACGCTGCGGAGTCCAATGCTGTTCCGTGCTGAAGAATTTCCGCATTCCCGAAATCGGGCGTTCCGTTCCGGACGGAAAATGATGTTTGCATTGTCTCCCTTCAAAAGCTATATTACAGACCGCCGATTCAATTCATACAGAGGAACGGGAGCCGCAGGGACCGATTCATGGAACAGAAACAGACAGAAAACTTTCTTCCGCAGAACACCTCCGGCGGTTCCGGTCTGACCGTTCCGGAAAATCCGGATGCGGAGCCATGTCTTCCGAGCACGGGCAGAACGCTCGAATGCACCTCGCCGGAGTTCGAACACGAACTGAAGACGATTCTGCCTCCCTCCGCGGCCGCAGCGGTCGCGGCCGAACTCCGGCTTGAACGGAACGGCTACCGCAGGTATGAATTCGTGCTGTTCACGGTTCTTCTGTGCATTGCCGTCCTTGGCGCGTTCTGTCTGTTTCCCAAACCGGTTCCGCCGATGAAATTCAAATTCGCCTGGGTCTGGCACGGTCCCTCCATGCGGAACGACTCTCCCTGCTTTGCGGAATACCGTACCGCCATGCGGCAGATCGGGGAAGGAAAGCTTTCCGCTGCGCTCATCACGCTGGACCCGGCCGTCGATGCCCTTCTGAAGAAGCGGCATCCCGGCGAAAACGGCGCCGACCGGCTGCTTTACACCTATTTCCTCACCGCGCTCCAAAGCGGAAACAGCCGCCATTTCACCCGGCTGAAACAGTACATGGTGCGCGAACCGGATGCGCTTTACGCCTCGTTCTTTGCCGTGCAGTTCGTGCGCCAGTCCATTCCTCCGGGCGAACTTTTCCGGGGCCTTGCCGCAAAAAGATATTCTCCCGAATTCCTGAACGAATCTCTGGAGAAGATCGACTGGGCGCTCGGAAAGATCGCCTTCCTGAGAAAGCGTCTTGCCGCGGTTCCGGACGACCCGAATGCCAACGGAAAAACCGCAACCGCCCTTTCGATCGACGAGGCATGGCTGCTGACATGCAGGTGGCTGATTCTCGGCGGACGCAGCGGGTTTCACGACAACGAAGACTCCGCCGGAGTCGACGAACGCGAACGCGCATGGAAAATCGCATCGGCTCCGCAGAACCGGCGGCTGATGCAGTTCCGTCAGATCGAACTCTTCCAGCTGGACGTTCTCCTGCGGGAGGGCTCCGGCTGGTACAACGATATCTGGTTCAGCGGAAAATACTGCAAACCGGTGGAACTCCAAAAGAAAAAGGCCGCGCTTGAACGGCTGATGCCGGGAGGACCGATGGATGAAAATCCTGACAATGAAGACTGATGCAATGTTCGCGGACCTCCGCCGCTGGTTCGAAGAATACGGTTCCCCCGAACGGGGAATCACGGGATTCCGCAGCTGGAGATTCTGGCTGGCGCTCCTATCGGCGCTGACGGCATTCCTTGTGCTGGCGCGCGATCCGCTGTTCCTGCAGGACGGAGCGTTTTACTATCAGCAGGGAGTCATCTGCCTGCTGATGGCGTTCGTGCTCACGGCCGCACTGAACTGGGAAATGCTGCTCTTCGGCCCGCCGCGCGGGGCAAATCTGCTGATGCAGTTCGCATTGTGTCTCCCCATGTCGATCCTGATCGCCCGGATCACGGCGGGCGGGATCACGCCCGAACCGGCTTCCCAGGCCTCCGTCCTCGGATTCGTTTCCTCGTCCGCGCAGAAGATTTCCAACCTGATCGGGATCGGGAAACTGCTTTCCGGGATTCCGGTCTGGATTCTCGACCTGTTCCGGCACTGGCAGACCACGGCCGTCTTCCTGCTCGCCATGCTCGCGCTGAGCTTCAAAAGCACCGGAGTCCGGATTTCGCTTCTGTTCCTTCTTTTCGCCGTCGGCCTGTTCAGCGTGATTTCCGCCGGAGACGACTGCACCATGCTGATTGCGGGAATGATCCTCACGGCCGCCGCCATGGCCCTCATGTTCAACCCCTGCGACCGGCTGATGTATTATGAAAACGCGGTCCGCGCCCTGAGCGTGAAGCCGATCGATCCCGTGGAACTCCGGACCATTCTCAGAATCGTCACGGCCGCCCGCGGGGAACAGAAACTTTCCGAAAAATCACTCCATGCCATCGTCAAGTCGGAATATTCCGCTGTGTCCGGCGGACTTGACGGCAGCCGGCTCCGGACGATCTCCGGCCTGATCACAGAGAAACTGCTGTACGAATATCAGCTCATGCACCTGGAAGGCGACCGGGACGGCATCCGGCTGACGCCCGATCCCAGGCTGAGCCGATGCGATTCCCTGCTGCGCGGGCTTTCCGTGTGGCCGCGCGTGGTCTTCGTCGGACTCATCGCCGCGGTCTGGACCCTCCTGCCGATCGACCTCATTCCGGATGGAATCCCCTTCGTCGGGATGCTCGACGACGTTTCCGTGGCCATGCTTTCCATGTGGTGCATCAGAAACGCCGTCAAGGAATAAGACACCCTGCCCCAGGGGACGAGGGATCCGCAAGGCATTCCGCCATCCATGCATATGCTTTGTGGAAAATACGACTAAAGGTACTGAATGGTGCACCTGGTAGGACTTGAACCTGCAACCTACTGGTCCGTAGCCAGTCGCTCTATCCAGTTGAGCTACAGGTGCTCACGGTACCTCCGGGACGGACGCCCCGGAAGAAATTGGTGCACCTGGTAGGACTTGAACCTGCAACCTACTGGTCCGTAGCCAGTCGCTCTATCCAGTTGAGCTACAGGTGCGACAATTCATCTAATATAACACAAAGGGCGGAAAATACAAGCGGATTCGGGAAAAAATCCAGGGAAAAGCAGGGGCCTTCGACGATCTTT
>CAZHPP010000249.1:0-6177 GCA_964534535.1 uncultured Victivallales bacterium
CGCGGCGGTAGGGGGTTTCCAGGAAGCCGAACGCGTTGATGCGCGCATAAAGCGCCATGGAGGAGATCAGTCCGATGTTCGGGCCTTCAGGGGTTTCGATCGGGCAGATTCTTCCGTAATGGCTCGGATGCACGTCTCGGACTTCGAATCCGGCGCGTTCGCGGGAAAGTCCGCCGGGGCCGAGGGCCGAGAGGCGGCGCTTGTTGGTGAGTTCGGAAAGCGGGTTGACCTGGTCCATGAACTGCGAAAGCTGGTTCCGGGCGAAGAAGTCGCGGATCACTCCGGCGAAGGCCTTCGGGTTGATGAGCTTGGAAGGCGTCATGCCGGTGTCGTCGGCGTTCATGAGCGACATGTGGTCGCGGATGAGGCGCTCCGTGCGGAGGAGCCCCACTCGGCAGTGGTTCTGGAGAAGTTCGCCCACGGTTCTCACGCGGCGGCTTCCGAGATGGTCGATGTCGTCGGTGTGTTCTCCGCCGGTGTTGCTGCGGAGCTTCATCAGGCCCTTGGTGGCTTCCATGAGGTCGAGCTTGTCGAGGGTTCTCAGGTTGGCGGGAAGGCTGATCTTGAGGCGCTCGTTGAGTTTATAGCGGCCGACGACTCCGAGGTCGTAGCGCTTGTTGTCGAAGAAGAGACGGCGGAGAAGGGTTCTCGCATTGTTGACGTTGGCGGGATCGCCTGGACGCATCTTGCGGTAAATTTCCTTCAGGGCGTCTTCGGGGGTCTTGGCCGGATCGACCTTGAGGCAGTTGATGAGATAGGGGTCGCTGTCGGGCACGAAGGCGAGTTCCACATTGCGGATCCTGCTGTCGGAAAGAGCCTTGACGTAGGACTCGTTGAGCTGGACGAATTCGGGCACGACGGAGGAGCCGTCCGGAGCATTGACCGGCTCGAACGTATAGTACATGCCCAGGTTGTCCTTGGGATTGTCCTTGAGCTTGAGAAGCTGGGAAGGCGTCATGGTCTTGAGTTCGTATGCGGCCTTGACCATGTCCTTGTTGGTGTCATAGCCGATCGCGCGCAGGAAGGTGGTGATGAGGAATTTGCGGCGTCTGCGCTTGCGGTCGAGGTAGATATAGATATTTTCGTTGATGTCGAACTGGACTTCCATCCAGGAGCCGCGGTCGGGGATGATCCGGAAGGAGTAAAGGGTTCTTCCGCTGGAGTGGCGCTGCTTTTCATAGCAGATGCCGGGGGAGCGGTGAAGCTGGCTGATGATGACGCGTTCGGCGCCGTTGATGATGAAGGTTCCGCGCTCGGTCATCATGGGGATGTCGCCGATGAAGACGGGCTCTTCGACGATGGCATCCTTGTTCTTGAATCTGAAGTTAACGTGCAGCGAGGCGCTGTATGTATTGCCGTCCTTGATGCAGTCGACAATATCGGTTTTCGGAAGTCCCATGGTATATGAGACGAACTCGAGCACCATCTGTTTGTCAAAGCTTTCAATCGGGAAGATTTCGTTGAAGACTTCCTGAAGGCCCTGATTTCTGCGTTTTTCCGGGGGGACGTCGAGCTGAAGAAAGTTTTTGTACGAGTCGATCTGAATTCCGATGAGGTCGGGAATTTCAAGGACTTCCTTCAATTTTCCGAAATTTACACGTTCGGCCATAGATTTTCACCTGTTCTGTTCGGTAAGGAGCTTTCAGTATGTGAAAGGGATCGCACATAAACCGTTTATGTGCGGCAATTCCCTGCGAAACTGCGGGCAGGAAAAGGCAGGGGGGCAGAAGAGACAATTCCGCCGGAAACCGTCATTGCTCCAGAAAACTGACAGTATCCGGTGAGAAAGCGAGGTCCCGTCGGAACACCGGCGGCAGATGTATTCAAGATTTCCACTCTTGCGGCAAGAATCCCCTCTACCGTACATCCGGACGGCGCGGGAGTTCGAATGGAACCCTGCGCCGTCCGTTTGTTTGCACAAAACGAGGTTACTTGACCTCGACTTTAGCTCCGGCAGCCTCAAGCTGCTTCTTGATCTTCTCCGCGTCTTCCTTGGAAACGCCTTCCTTGACGTTCTTCGGAGCGGCTTCGACGAGATCCTTGGCATCCTTGAGTCCGAGTCCGGTGATGGTGCGGACTTCCTTGATGACGTTGATCTTGTTCGGGCCGGCGGCGGCGAGAACGATCGTGAATTCCGTCTTCTCTTCGGCGGCAGGAGCGGCAGCTCCGGCGGCGGGCGCAGCGGCAACCGCGACGGGCGCTGCGGCGCTCACGCCGAGACGCTGTTCAAGAGCTTTGACGAGTTTGGAGAGCTCGAGCACCGGGAGCTTCTCGACATAGGAGATGAACTGCTCCATTTCCTGGGAGACTTCGACTTTGGCCTGTTCAGACATTTTATGTCCTCCGTATTCTGTTGATTGAACCTAAGTTCACTTAGCTTCGAGTTTGTTTTTGTATGCGTTGATAACATTGACAATGCTGGACGCCTTCGCGTTGAGCACGCGGACCAGACCGGTGGGCACGGCAAGGAGAAGTCCGAGCAGCTGTGCGCGGAGCTGATCCTTGGACGGCAGATCGGCGATCGCCTTGACATCGGCAGCCGTAAGCACTGCACCCTCGAAATATCCGCATTTCGGGGTAATGACCTCTTTTGTGGAGGCCGTGAATTCCTTGATGACCTTCGCAGCCGCGGCGGCATCACCCTTTCCGGTGATCACAGCCGTGTCTCCGACGATCTTCATGGAGGCGAGAGCCGTCATTCCGTTGAGCTCGGCGATCTTGCGGACCACGCGGTTCTTCAGAATGTGGCAGTTCGCTCCGGCGCCGATGAGCTTCGAACGGAAGCTGTTCAGATCGGCGGTGCTCACCCCTTTGTAGGTCACAAAGTAGATGAAATCGGAACCCACGAGGAACGACGCAATGTCTTTCCCCAGCTGAATTTTTTCCTCTCTCATTCTTCTTCAGCCTCCTTCACGATGTCATGGAGATCAATCTTCACGCCCGGCGTCATCGTTGCGGAAAGCGTGCAGCTGCAGATGTAAACGCCCTTCGTCGTGGCGGGTTTCGCCTTGACGAGCGCATTCACGACAGCAGTGCAGTTCGCGGCCAGATCATCGGCCTTGAACGAAAGCTTTCCAACGGGCACCTGAACGCACGCGCCCTTGTCGGCGCGGAACTCGACTCGTCCGGCCTTGGCCTCTTTGACAGCCTGGCCGATCTTCGTCGTGACGGTTCCGGTCTTGGGGTTAGGCATGAGTCCTTTCGGACCGAGCTGACGGCCCAGGGGACGGACCTTGCCCATCGCGGACGGCGTGGCAATCAGGACGTCGAAGTCCACCCAGCCGCCTTTGATCTTCTCGATGATGTCGTCGAAGCCGGCAAAGTCGGCTCCGTTCTGGACCGCTTCCTGCTTGAGGGCATCGTCGTCGGCAATCACCACGACGGTGATCTTCTTGCCGGTGCCCTTCGGGAGCGGCACAGCGCCGCGGACGGTCTGGTCGGTCATCTTCGGATCGATTCCGAGACGGAACGCCAGTTCGACCGTCTGGTCGAATTTGACCTTCGGCATGGCCTGCAGCGTCTGAATCGCCTTGCCAAGCGTGAACTTGGCAGACTTGTCATACGTCGCGGTCTGCGCTCTGTAAAGTTTGCTTCTCGTGCTCTTAGCCATCGATCACCTCGACTCCCATGCTGCGGGCAGTGCCGGCAATGACCTTGATTGCCTGTTCTTCACTGCGGGCGTTGAGGTCCCCCTTCTTCATTTGTATAATCTGCTTGATCTGGCTGATCTTGATCTGACCCGCTTTTTCCCGTCCGGGAGTGTGCGAGCCGCTTGCCAGACCTGCCAGCTTCTTGATAAGCACAGAAGCCGGCGGAGATTTGGTTACAAACGTGAAGGAGCGATCCTGGTAGACGGTAATCACCACCGGAATTACCATTCCGGCCTGTGACTGTGTGGCGGCATTGAACTGCTTGCAGAAGGCCATGATGTTCACGCCGGCCTGTCCAAGCGCCGGGCCCACCGGGGGCGCCGGGTTGGCAGAACCTGCGGGGATCTGCAAACGCACTACCGCTGTCACCTTTTTCGCCATTTGTTCCTCCGTTTCCGTAAACGTGGTAGGAAAAGGCAGGACTTTCTCCCACGCTACGACGTAGTTGTATTCTACTTATTTCCCGAACCCAGCAGTCAATCCTGCTTGCGTTCGACCTGCCAGAAATCCGCTTCCACTTTTGTTGAACGTCCGAAAATCGACACGTCAAGTTCGAGCTTGCCGCGTTCGGCGTCAATGTTGACGACCTTCCCGGAAACTCCCGAGAACGGACCGTCGTTGATGATTCCGATTTCTCCGATTCCGACCGGCGGCTGACCCGCAACCGCGGTATCCTTCTCCGGACTGTCGATCTGACGAAGCAGGTTCTCGACTTCGGACGGAGAAAGGCAGGACGGCCGATCGGTGCCGCCCACAAAACTGATGACCCCCTGAACACCCCGGATGAAATACCAGGCCTTTTCATTCAGCGAGCCGTCCGGATTGTAAAGGTCCATCCGGACATAGATATATCCGGGGAAGAGCTTCCGCATGTGATAGTTTTTACCGGAGCCCTTCTTCTTGAAGTCCTTCACCTTTTCTTCCGGAATGGAAATTTCGTATACCGGCTGTGCGACTTCCTCTTTTTTCAACGCTGACTCGATGTTCTCGCGTACTTTCTTCTCATGTCCCGAAAGAACATGAAGAACAAACCATTGTCCGGCGCTTCTGTCCATGATCTCCCTTTGCTCCCGGTCAGAATGAAATAACGAACTGAATGATTCGGAACAGGATCTGGTCCACACCCGCCACGAAGATGGAAGTGATCGCCAGGGCAATGATCACAAGAATAGTCGTTTCAAGGACCTGTCCGCGATCCGGCCAGGTGCATTTGGACATCTCATCCATCGTTTCATTGATGAATGTTCTCGTTTTAGCGATCCATCCGTTCATTCCCGACTTCCTTCCTTGACGGCGCGATATGTGTTAATGGCAGGGGCTGCGAGTCTCGAACTCACGACCTGCGGTTTTGGAGACCGCCGCTCTACCAACTGAGCTAAACCCCTGCGGAAAATCTTCCGAAACTCTTACTTGGTCTCTCTGTGCAGCGTGTGCTTATGGTCGAACTTGCAGTATTTCTTCTTCTCGATGCGGCCCGGAGTATTGCGTTTCTCCTTGGTCGTCGTGTAGTTCCGGCGCTTGCACTCGGTGCATTCCAGTGTAATGATCTCACGCATTTGATGCCTCGAAACGGATTCTCCGGCGCCCGGAGGCGCCGGAGTTCATCCGATATTGTATTGCTTACTTCTTGATCTCGGTGACTCGTCCGGAAGCGACCGTGTGTCCGCCTTCGCGGATGGCGAAGCGCTGGGTCTTTTCCATGGCGATCGGGGCGATCAGCTGAACTTCGATCGTGACCTTGTCTCCGGGCATGACCATTTCCACCTTCTCGGGCAGCTTGATCACGCCGGTGACGTCCGTCGTCCGGAAGTAGAACTGAGGACGATAGTTGGTGAAGAACGGGCTGTGACGTCCGCCTTCCTCTTTGGTCAGGACGTAAATTTCAGCGGTGAAATCGGTGTGAGGCGTGATGGAGCCGGGTTTCGCGAGAACCTGTCCGCGCTCAACCTCTTCCTTCTTGGTGCCGCGGAGGAGGCATCCGATGTTGTCGCCGGCCTGGCCGACATCAAGTTCCTTGCGGAACATTTCAACGCCGGTGATCGTCGTCTTGACGGTGGGACGGAGTCCGATGATTTCAACCGTGTCGCCGATCTTGACCTGTCCGCGTTCCACACGGCCCGTGACAACGGTGCCGCGGCCTTCGATCGAGAACACGTCTTCGATCGGCATCAGGAACGGCTTGTCAATTTCGCGCTGCGTCTCAGGAATCCAGGTGTCGACGGCGTCCAGAAGTTCCTGGATGCACTTGCAGGCAGGATCATCGGCCTTCGTGGCCTGAAGAGCCTTGAAGGCGGATCCCTTGATGATCGGCGTGTTGTCGCCGTCAAATCCGTACTGGCTCAGAAGTTCGCGGGTTTCCATTTCGACGAGGGAGAGAAGTTCGGCATCGTCGACGAGGTCGACCTTGTTCAGGAAGACGACAATGCGCGGAACACCGACCTGCTTGGCCAGAAGAATGTGCTCACGGGTCTGCGGCATCGGGCCGTCGGCCGCGCTGACGACCAGGATTGCTCCGTCCATCTGGGCG
>CAZHPP010000250.1:0-6176 GCA_964534535.1 uncultured Victivallales bacterium
GATCGCGGCGACTTCCATGCCGTTGTTCCAGCTGAACCATTTTCCGAGCCATGGAACGGGATCGAAACCGCGTTTTTCAGCTTCTTCGAGGATTTCGTATATCGTCAATACAGTTGAACCAGTCAGAAATCTGTTTCAGCGAATGCCATTTTATCCATGAATTCGAATTCTACTTCAGCTTTATCAATTTTATGCTTTTGGAGTCTCCGCCGCATCCAGAAGTTTTATGAACATTTTCGATCTTTTCCCATCAGAATGGCATATCGTGTGTCCCCGTGACAGAAAGGCATTCAGTTCAACAGTTCCGCGGCGACTTCCCGTAATGTTTTTTGAATTCGGTCGAGAAATTTGAAATTGAACTGAATCCGAGCATCGACGATATCTCCTTTACTGAATATTCCTTCGACTTGAGCATCCGCACCGCACAGTCCATGCGTCTCGTGATGATGTACTGGCGGACGGAAATATTCAGATGCTTCCGGAACAGTTTGTTGAGCGTCGACGGTGAATATTTCAGCGCTGATGCAATGATGTCAAGACTGAGCGGCCCTGAAAGATTCTGTTCGATGAAATGCTGGCTGCGCGTAAGCAGTTCAGGAAGCGTTCCGGTCTTGCAGAGATTCGACAGTCGCTGAAGCAGGAACATGCACATGGCAGAATTCTTTTCGCAGTCGTCGGATGTTCCGCGCCTCAGCAGGTCCTTGAGCGAAGAATGGATTTCTATGTAAAATTCAGGATCATCCAGATGAAAACAGACGTCGCGGTTGAATCCGGTGTATTCCAGAATGGTGTTGAGCAGCGTGCCTTTCATTGTGATCGAGCGCTGGAAGCATCGGCCTTCGGGACCCGTAGCGTATGCATAGTCGCAGAGCGGCGGCATCATCATGATGTCGCCCGGCTCGGCCAGGAACAGCTTGCCGCCGCACCTCACGTATTCTGAGCCGCTCACTATATACCGCACAGACAGGAACTGCGGCTGGAGAAGCGTGCCGCGATGATTTTTCTGAAGGTGGTACTGATTGACGATTTCGGCATAGAGCATATATCCGGAATAAACAGGAGCCGCCTGGATATAGTCGAATTTTCCGAAATCCTCCTCAATCACCATTCCCGAATCGCGGCGGCTGTTTCCACTTTGCGGAAAATATGTCTTGCGGATTGCGGCCGGATCGCTTATGATTTTCATTAAAAATCTCCGATTTCATAACTTTTTGCTGTATTTTATAGCTAAAATAGCACTTGATATCTTGATTTTCAAGAATTTTTTTTGTATAATTAAAGAAGAAACGCAGAGGACCATAAATTTTCATGGAGCTTGATTAAATGAGACCGATCACATGGAGTTTCGGAATGCAGAGCCGCGCCGGTTCGCGCATCGGGGAACGGCCCGACATTGAAGGCGCCGTTGATGCACTGGCTGCTGCCGGAGCGAAGGACGCGATAGTATTCGCAAAGGACCATACCGGATTCTGTTTCTATCCGACGAAAATAGGAATCATGCATCCGAAGCTCAAAATAGACCTGACCGGCTCAATGACAGAAGCCCTCCACAGGCGCGGAATGAAGTCGATAGCCTATTTCAACATCGGCATGGACGGTGAAGCCGCGCGCGCCCATGAGAACTACCGCAAATATTCCGCTCCCGGCGTAATGTCCTATTTTACAAAGGACCATTATGCCGAAGTATGCGTGTTCGGACCGTGCTTTGAAGAATATATCCTTCCGCTGATACGCGAAATATTCACTGTCAACAGGGTGGACGGTGCGTTCTTCGATCCCACCGGATGCTTCAACTACTGCTGCTGCGAAACATGCAGGACCGACTTCCGCAAGGCTTTCGGCATGGAACTGCCGCCGCCGCAGGATCAGCCCGAAAATATCGAACTCTGGAAGAAATACGGCGAATTTCTCAGCGGAAGAATACGCCGTCTCATACAGAGAGTAAGAGACGAAATCCATGCGATAAACCCGAAAGCATCGGTCGTATTCAATCACGTTGGCGGACCGTTTGGACAGGAGAGCGATTTTCCTGGAGTAGACAATCCGGGCGGAATCTCATGCGACCCGCTTGCCGCGTATCCGGTAATTTCGCTGTTTGCAAACCACACTTCCGCTCTGCCCGAGGGCGGAGACGTATTCATAGAGAGATTCGAAAGATGCTGGGGCGACCGCTCCAATCTTGATGATCTCAGCCTTCAGCATAAATGCGCATCCATCTTCATGTATGGAGCACGTCTCTGCATTGGCGACAGGATGCATCCGGACTGTTCGCTTGCTCCCGGAGCGGTTCATGCCATGAAGACAATACACTCGCTCTGGAAGGATATGGGCGGACTGATCCCGGAATCGGCCGTGCTTGATCCTGACATCATATGTCTTAACTCGAAAACATTTCTGGGAGGCAGATTCGGGGAAAAGGCCGGAGCGCGCGGCGGTGATGCCGATTATCTTGCATACGACCTTGTAGGCTATCTCGGAGCATACCGCATGCTTCTCGACTGCGGACGCAGCTTCATGGTCACTCCTGAACTGTTTCTGGGGAAAAAACTCAGAAAGGACCGTCTGCTGGTTGTTCCGGCGCTGCGCTGGATTAAGGACGGCGTGGCCGATGCCGTCAGAAAATTCGTCAGGGAAGGCGGAACGGCGCTCTTCATCGAACATGTGCCGAGGCTTGACAATGACGAGATACCCGATTTCATGGGGATAGAATCAGTGGAGAAGGATGCGTTCCAGCCGTGCATATATCTTCCTGACTGGGGAAAAGAGCGCGAGCCGGATATGGAAAAGCCGCTTGTCGAAGGGGAGATCCGCCGCATCGGACTTTCCACGGCTGAACCGGTGCTGTTCGGATACCCGCAGTATGACCTTTCACGCATGGGCGCCGGATACAACTCTTCCGCCGACGAACAGTGGGATGTGCCGCTTCTTACGCACAACAGTTACGGCGCAGGACATGTATGGTTCCTTAACGCGCCGCTGTTTTCGGACTATCTTGCCGGACATCCGGACCAGCTGAGATGGACGCGCCTGCTTCTGCGGCATGTATGGAAGGAATCGCGAGTCGAACTTGATTCCGAGGGCGGAAGCGTGGAACTCGCAGCATATTCATGCGGACGTGGCGATTCGCTCCACGTGCTTGTGAACCACGGTGGTACGCAGGGGGCGTATTTCCGGAACTTCTATGGAGAAAAGACTCTTTCGCCGCAGCCCGCATTCCGTACGACGCTTAAACGGCGCACAGCCTCGGCAAAAGTCAGGGTCGAGGTGAACGGAAAACAGGTAACGGGGTTCACCGTGGCCGACGGAATTGTAAGTCTGCCGATCGTCATGGATTCTCTGTGGAAGATCATCAGGATAACGGAACTCTGAACATTCAGCTATAATTTCAAGGAACGGAATCAAATCAGCACCACCAAGACGAAAAAGAAGGAGATGCAGAGATGAAAAACACAGGACACCGTTTCACACAGCCGGAACATTCCGGCAATCCGAGAGAAAAACATTATTGGAAAAATGCTCAGATGAACCCGTTTTTTACATTAATAGAGCTCCTCGTGGTCATAGCGATCATCGCCATTCTGGCGGCAATGCTTCTGCCTGCTTTTAACAAGGCAAAAGAAACTGCCAGGTCTGCCAATTGCATTTCTCTTCAAAAACAGATCGGCCTGGCGATCAACAACTATGTTCAAGACCATTCGGGAATAATGACGGCCGCATATCCATATTACGGAACAGCAGATGCGATTTTGTGGCACAGTCTCCTGAAAAAATTATCATATATCCCGGGAGAACGGAAGGATTCGGTCAAAGACCGCAAGCATTTCATGTGCCCTTCACTGGTGCCGAAGGCTCCATCCAGTGTGTATTATTCCTCCTCCATCTCAAAACTTTTTGCCGGAAGCACTGGAACAGATCAGCGCTTTCTGCGCGAATCTCAGGTAAAAAGTCCATCAAAACTATTCTCAATGACATTGGACAACGGAAACTACTATCCTGTACGAGCATTCATAAATCCGGGATGGTACATATATAGATTGGATGTATTGAAAGCCTCGTACCCTTCGAATTTGTATTTCGTAAGTTTCTGGGCACTGCATAACTCAAAAGGCAATACCCTTTTCTGGGATGGTCATGCCGGCTCGATGGGCGAGCCAATTCTTAACAACTCGGAATATTTTGATGATGCTCTGCGAGTCATACCGCCCAAAGAATAATGAATGAGCATGATAATTCAAACAGAACCAAACAGGAGCATAAGCGATGGCTGTCCGGAAAAAAACAAGCATTTTTCTTTCTTTACTCACTGCATTGACTTCAGCATGCGGAGTGGAAATTATTGGCGACGTTGATTTCCCGCAAATGTGTGCCGTCTTTCCAATGCCGGCCGGCATTCCAGGTCAAATGCCAGAATCAGAATGCCTTTTAAGAATACCCGAAAAGCTGAAATTCGGGAATGAAACCGTTCAGGGACAGACGGTTCCATTTACAGGAAACCACCTTGACCTGGCGCCTTTTTTCGGCGGCGTCAAAAAGGACAACACGGCATGGATATTTTTCAGGATTACGGCCGAGAGGCCTGGAAAGAACTCTATCGGAATCGGCGCCGACTGGTGGTTCGAGGCATGGGTCAACGGGAAAAAGATGCTTGACACGACAAAGACAGGAAATATTGATTCGCCTCCGAAAATAGGCAATTACATTATGGTCCCGGAACTAAAAAAAGGTGATAATATTCTTGCCGTCCGGTTCGTCAGCGGTTCTGGCAGTTCGATTCTTGCTGCCGGCGGTCCCCGCGATTTGCGTAAAATCAACATTTCCAATCTATATAACATGCAGTCTTCCGAAATCCGTACATGGGCAGGGACACAGGTCAATTATTCAGGGAAGGGAATCGCCAGACTGTCTGAAGCTGTTGCGGTAATTCCCAAAGATGCAACCATCCAGGAGAAAACCGCAGCGCAGGAACTTGTTCTGCATCTGGAAAAAATTACAGGTAAAAGGATTCCGATTTCCAATCATGTCCTCAGAAAGGAAAACGCTGTCTATATCGGGAATACCGATTTTGCCAGACGCAACGGAATTGATCCTGCCGCCATGGGCAGTGAACAATGGAGAATTCTGACGGTCTCAGGGAATCTGATCCTTGCCGGAGGTTCTCCCCGCGGAACTCTTTATGCCGTTTGGAAATTTCTTGAGCAAAACGCCCGGGTCCGCTGGTGGACTCCATGGGAAACATTCGTGCCTTACAGTCCTGATTTGGGATCCGGCGAGATCGACCAGAGCGGCGAGCCGATGCTTAAAATCCGCATGCTCAGTTCCTGTGAACGCTTTTTTTCAAAGGATGGATCTGAACGCCTTTGGGCGCCGAGAAATCGTGTCAATACTGAACTGCACACTGATATCCCGCTTGACTATGGAGGCGGAATCATTTGGGGAAAACCTGGCTTTGTCCATACTGAGACGGCATACCTGCTGGAAATGAAGCGCAGAGGGATTCTGCGTCCGGAATGGCGCGCCATGAAAAACGGGAAAAGAGAAGAGTCCAATCCGATGAACCAGCTGTGCTTCAGCAGCAAGGAGATGCGCAAGGCATTTCTGGCAATCCTCAGGGAGCATATCTCTGAATCACGGGATCTTCCCAATCCGCCTCGTTTTTTTTCAGTCTCTTTGAATGACACATCGACTTTCTGCGAATGTCCTGAATGTCAGGCCGCCTGCAAGAAATACGGAGATGGAAATACCGGTTTGTGGCTGGAGTTCGTGAATGAATTGGCAGATGGCATAAAAACGGAATACCCTGATGTCATGATTTCGACTTATGCATATATGAATACCGAACCTGTTCCTGAGAATATCGTTCCTCGTGAAAACGTTATGATTACGCTTTGCGATACAACAGGAAATTATCTGGTTCCCCACACGGGAACAGACCGGTTCGGCATGCTTCTGCGCGGCTGGTCGAAATTAACTGAGAATCTGATGGTATGGGACTACTTTTCCAATTTCTGGGATAAATGTCTCCCGATGCCATTTGGTTTGACTTTCCAGGCGGATATTCAGTTCATGCACAGCTTCGGAGCTGTAGGATTAATGCCGGAATATTATCCTTTTTTCGAGGACATGGGTGATCTCAGAAGATGGCTCATTGCAAAGCTTATGGAAAATCCATTTCTGGA
>CAZHPP010000251.1:0-6166 GCA_964534535.1 uncultured Victivallales bacterium
TCAGCCGGCATACAGATATATTCGCAGTGCGCTCCATCGGCCTCGGCTCCGGTGCAGCGGAGAGATTCGCAGAAGTTATAGACCTTTTTCAGGCATGCGCGGCATTTTCCACAGACAAGATGGGGAATGACTGTAACCCGCGTGCCTGGAGCCGGCGATTTCACACCAGAGCCAAGCGCATCAACATAACCCGAAAATTCGTGTCCCATCACGACAGGATATTTCACATACGGGTGCAATCCGAAGAAGATGGTCGGATCGGAACCGCATATGCCGACACGTCTTACTGCCACGCGGATTTCACCATTTTGGGGTTCCGGAACCGGAACATCTTCAAGTTCCAATGTTTCCGGTTTTTTAAGAACGATACGGAACATGGACTTTGACATTATGCGCCTCTTACATATCTGATATCAAGAAATTTGCAAAACATTTCAAGGGCATCGGCAACATCAGGATCGTGAATCAGCGTGCCGTGATGAATGATTCCGCAGTCGACCATTTTCGTTTCCCAGTCGCCGATATCTGCGACCTTGACCCAGCCATAGCTGCCGCGCACGAACGGTTTTATGTTAACAACATTGCCTACTCCGGTAAAGAAAGTGTACTGACCGTCATATTCAACCATTCTAGAGCAGGTGACAGGTCCTTCTTTTAGTCTGAATTCGAGTGCTCCGTGACATGCCGGATTCCACTGGATCATCCGCTGGTTGCGGAGCAGACGCATTTTGCAGCCGCGGGCACAGAGGCTCGGTGCGGCATTGCCGCAATGCCATGCAAGCCACACATTCGGCTCAGTTGGGTGTAGGTCAGTCCAGTCAATGAAGTCAGTTCTTGCGTTGTTGAGCGAAAGACAGTTGGTGACCAGCATGGTCGCCGCGCCGAGTAGATCGACTTCACAAGCCGTCGTATAGCCTTTTTCGTTGAGTCTTGCGAATGTCGAACATGCTGAGATGCCATAGCGCGCCTGGATTTCGGTCCAGCAACTGACCGCCATGGCGTCGGCATTTAGTTCATGCATGATGCGCTGAAGCGAGATTTCGTATCTTGCCTGATTCAGTATGGAGCGTTCGGTATATTCATCGCCTATCTCAGCTTCTGAGCAGATTTCATTCACAGTCGCCTGCACTTCAGGATCATTGTCCTTTACAGCGTCTAGTCTGCTGAAGGCGGAGGCAAGATCCATCGGTATGAGCATCTGGGAAAACTGTTTCTGCATGTTCTCCTCGCTGAAGAACTGCGACTCGAACAGTGTCGGGCGTGTTCCGATCTGTGCGATTCTAGCGCCTTTGAAGCGGGCTATCGCATTCACTGCGCGGGAGAACAGTTCGATTTGTCTTTTGAATGTTTCCTCCTCCGGATTGCACGGAAGAATATGGATAAATTTGAATCCTCGGCGCTTGATGGCGCTTGCCGTCATAAAACTGCCGCACCATGTATCCGTTGAACGTGAACCGTCCTCCGCGATCGGCCCGCTTTTTGTTGCAAAATGAAGAATTGGAATGTCTTTGCGGATTCCGCTCAGGACAGCGCCTACCGCGGTTTCCATTCCGAACGTCATGTTCCCAATGATGAGTCCCTGAATGTCCTCATGCTTGAAAAGTTCCAGCGCTTTTTTTGCATCCTCGATGGAACTTACGCATCCGTCTGGAGTAAGGTCCCTCCCTGGTTCGACCAGGGTTATTCCCGGTATTTTTTTCAGAGCGTCCACACAGCGGTCCCGCATTTTTCCAGCCCATTTTCCACTAAACTTGCTGCCATCCCACGATTCCCAGTTGGAGGGCAGAAATCCGATCTTTGCAGTCAACATGTTTTATTCCTTTTCCTTAAATATTTCCGGAGGTATTCTCCCACTTGTCTTTTTGATATTTTCTGATAAATCCACTGTTCTTCCGGAGAGGCAGAAATTCCGGGCTTAGTCAGTCCGAAACGATGGAAGCCGCAGAATATTCCATGTTCGAAATACCATGCAGCAAGCCTGGCACCGAGTCCGTTTCCGGCATTGTGGTCTTCCCAGACCGCCACGAAGCCGGTTCCGGCCGCGAGACGGAACGCCGCTTCATCGAATTCAAGTGGAGACCCGACCGAAACAACACTTATTCCCAATCCCTCCGCTGCAAACGCGTCGGACAGTTCCACTGCCTGATGCGCAAACGTTCCGAATGTGACGATGCACGCATGGTCCGCTGGTGAATACCGCAAAATATCGGCTTTGCCATACTCAAGCCGGTATTTAGTGCCGAAGCAAAGATGTCCATGGTCGGTTATCTCAGGAAGTTTCGAACGCCCCATGAGAATAAAGAAATTTCCTTGATTTTCCGCGGCATAACGGATCATATGTTCGCACTGGTTCGCATCGGCGGGGACAAGCACCTTGAATGACCGGAGCGTTCCGGCGAGTGCCAAATAATCGACCGACTGATGCGTCTTGCCATCCTCTCCCACGTCAGCTCCGCAGTGTGTGCAGACAATCTTCATGGAAGTACGATTGAAATCCGCCATGCGCAGCTGGCTCAGGACTTCCGTCATTCCGAAAACACCGAAATCTGCGAAGAAAGTTCCCTGTACCGCACGAGACAGACCGGCGGCAAACGATGCCGCATTGTTTTCCGTTATTCCGCATTCGAAGAAGTTTTCCGGTGAAATCTTTGCGAACGAATCCAGCTTCACGGATGCCCTGAGGTCGCAGTCCACCGCGGCAATGCATCCAGGATTCAGTTTTGAAATTTCAGCAAGTGTTTCGCCGAAAGCGCTCCGGCACGACTCAGCCTTTGCAAATTCTTTGAACGGCGGAAGCTCCCTGACGGATTTTGCCAAAGTCTTGTGAACCATGCGCGGCAGCGGCGTTTTGAATCCTACCGCAGCCTTGGCAAGTCTTTTCACGGCGGAACAATATGCAGCTTCAGGCAGAAGTTTTCCGTGATATTCAAAATTGTTCTCAATTTCAGGCACACCTTTGCCCATCACTGTATGCGCAATGACAACTGACGGGGCTTCCTCATTACGACACTGTTCCAGAACTTTCAGAAGTCCTGGGAACGAGTGTCCGTCTACCTCAAATACCTTCCAACCTGCCATACGAAAACTCTCAGCGATATCAACGTTCAAAATATCTCCGGCTGAACCCGAGGCCTGAAGTCCGTTGGCATCAATCAGCGCTGTCAGGCCGGAAAGCCTGAACTTGGACGCTGTCATCCGTGCCTCATGAATCTGTCCCTTGTCCTGTTCGCCATCGCCCATGACGACCCAGACGTGTCTTCTGCTTCCGGCAATGCGTTCCCCCACGGCAAGTCCGGCTCCGACAGACAGCCCCTGTCCAAGCGCTCCGCTGCACCATTCCACCCCTGGAACGTCTATGTTAGGATGGCCTTCGAATATGCTTCCTCTGCGGAATCCCCAGACTGCGTTCTCCACAGGGAAGTAGCCGAAATTTCCAAGGACCGCATACAGCGCTGCAGCAATATGCCCGTGACTGACAAGAATAAGGTCGTCTGGATATTCTGAAAAAAGCGAGACGAGCATATCTGCAGACGACAGTGCGCCGCCGGGATGTCCCGACCCGGCATTCCAGATCATTCTCAAAATATCAAGGCGGCATTTTGCAGCCGCAGCGTTAAGTTCCTGACAAGTCATTTTGACGCGATCTCCAATTCGAGAGTCCACTCTTTTCTGCCGTATGGCGGAAGAATGCATCGCTGATCGTGAAGCCGTGCAATATCGATTCTGTCGTATGCGGTGCTGCATGGCTCAAGAGCAATATTTCGATACCCGTGGAACCAGCCTTCGTTGACCCAGATGCAGAAAGCGGGAAGATCCTCTGGAGAAAAATGCAACTTGAACATCGTACCGTCAGGATATTGATATCCGCACCAGCCTGCATTCAATGGAGAATCGGCAAAAAATTTATAGTTGTTCCCATTAGGATTGAACGGCGGAGTCACGTCAAGTCTGACATTGCCGGAAGGCAGGAGCGCGAATGGCCACTCGAGTTTGCAGCCATATGACGCACCATCCGGGAAGCGTGAAAATCCCCACGTCGCATTCCTGACTCCAGGAAGGAGAATTCTTCCTCCGTCCTCGACGTTGAGCATGAGATGAGGTGCATAGATGTATTCGAATGGATATTCGCTTCTGTTGACCGCACTATATTCTATTTTAAGTTTCCGGCTGCCAGAAAAAGAGTAGCGTTTGTTCAGCGTGTATGGGAACCTGAGTCCGTCAACAGATAGCAGGATGGTCTCAGACTCTGCGCAGCAGTGCCATGAAAGCGCACAGACTTCGCCGTGGTCAGGCATGACCATTCCGCGCCATGGAAAATCAGGGTACGGTACCGGATCAATTGTCGGAAACATTTCATCGAATCCGCTGCATTCTCCGGTTGTGTAGTCACCGTCGTACGGCTGTTTTCTGTACCTGTTTCCGGGGGCCTGCAGCAAGAATTCCCTGCCGGTCAAATTGTCTGAAACCGATGCTGTCTTTCCGCCGTACTCTGGCAGTATTGTTACGGAAAGGTACCCGTTTTCGAGTGATACGGCTGAAATGTCTTTGTAACAGTTTTTTGCTATCCTGATCTTTGGGGTGGACATGCATAGTCTCTTTTTTTTGATGTAGAATAAACGCTTATCCTCTTGAACTGGCATAAATATAACAGCAAAAAACATAAATGCAAGGATAAACGCTTATTTTTTTTGAGACTTGAAAAGAAAGGGATCACGCTGTATTGTTAATGTATTTAAAAGTGAGGAATGTAATGATCGGGAAAAAACAGGCCTTACAAAATGGCGGGATTTCTCTGAAAGAGCTTGCCCGAATGCTCGACACATCTGAATGCACAGTGAGCAAAGCCCTGCACAACAAGCCGAAGGTCGGCAAAAAGATGCGGGCAAGAGTACTGGAACTTGCCGGACGCATGGGGTACAGACCGAATCCGCTTGCAGGAGCCATGGCAAGGAATATGCAGAAAATCATAGTCATCTATCCGGAAGCATGGCCGAGTTATTATCAGAATATCATCAAAGGTATTTTCAAACATGCCGAAGGTTTGAAGGACTATCGGCTCAAAGTGACTCCGCTCCACTATTCCGTTTTTTCCGACAGCCGCGGATGCATTGACGCATTGAATATGGCTTCAGACATTTCCGATGCAGTTATCCTGTTTACCGGAACATTTCCGGAATCGGAACGCCGAATTCTTTCCGAGTGCGTTGCAAGTATGAAGTGTCCGGTACTGCTTATGGGGGGGGGCATGATCCCGGAAGCGGATATTTTCTGTCATGTCATGCAGAACAGTGTAAAATGTGGAAAAATGGCGGGAAATCTTGCCTCGCTGCTTTCTCCCGACGGAATGGCCGCCGTGATCATAGGTTCTGCAAAACTGACAGACCACAAGCAGAAAATTGAAGGATTCCGCAGATATCTCAGAGGCACATCCATGGATTTTTCCGGTTTTGAAGAATCATATGACCGTATGGAAAGCGCCTTCCAGGCGACAGAACAGATTTTTCTGAAACATCCGGAAACATCTGTGATTTATGCCGGGACTGAAAATATTTCCGGAATTCTGGAATACATTGAGAAAAACGAACTCACCGGGAAAGTCAAGGTTGTGGCAACAGGATATTCCACACCGGTGCTTTCTGCATTAAAACTCGGGACTATACAGTTTTCCATTGATGAAAATCTCTTTTTGCAGGGACGCACAGGGATGGAAGTTCTGTTCCAGTTTTTGGCGGCCGGAACAGTGCCTCCTAAAAAAATACAGATTGATCCGACGGTCATCGTTAAATGCAATACGGAGCAATATAAGGGAATGAGCCCATTTATTCAAGGGAGCATTACACACACGATTGGCTGAATCAGCATGTGAAAAAAGCCGAAGAGTTATCATTCCACAGCAATGTTCAGGGTAAGGATGGAACAATGGTAATTTTATTCGTCGGGCATCACGGAAACACAGAATATTTTTGTGACGGGTAAAACAGCATGAGCTTGATGCCCTTAGCATGAATCGGTATTTCGTCGAATTTCATTTTGAAGAACTGACGTACCTATTTCTGGATTCTTGATGTAACGCATCTTTATAGAACCGGCGAGCCGGAGCTATGGGCAACACCGATACGGAACGCGTGATGCGCACAATCAAGGAGGATTTGGTCTGGACACATGA
>CAZHPP010000252.1:0-6164 GCA_964534535.1 uncultured Victivallales bacterium
GACCGCATGACGAAAAAACCGACCGCCCGCCAGCTCGCAGAATTCTGTGCCGCTGCAGCATGGGACCGCAAAGCCTCCGACGTCATTCTGATGGACATGACGAAGCTTTCCGCAGTCACCGATTTCATCGTGATCTGCACCGGGACCTCCTCCCCGCACCTGAACTCCATTTCCGAGAACGTCCAGCGGACCGCCCGCGAAAAATTCGCCCTCCGCAGCCGCATCGACGGCGTTCCCGAGAGCGGCTGGGTCATCACCGATTTCGGAAACGTCATGGTCCACGCCTTCACCGACGATGCCAGACGCCGCTACCAGCTCGAGACGCTCTGGGGCGATGCTCCCAAGATCGAAGCCGTCAAACAGCTCGAAGCAAAAGCCGCCAAATCCAGGCTTCTCTGACGCGGCAGCATGGAGTCTTCCCCTTTGAGACAGCCCTCCGAACAGGACGAAAACTGGACCGAATTCGAGTGGGAACTCGAACTCCGGAAGGATGATGCGCGCGTCAGCGCCTACATTGAGGACCTTCCGAAATTCATCGACCTGCCCGACGAGGACGGAATCATCATGCGCCGCATGAAAAAACGTCCCGAACTCACCCCCTCCAACGGCGACTGGGAAAACCTCGGGCCCGTTCCCTATTCCGATGACGACGACGGCGACTGGAGCAATGCCGCGGACGACGCCCCCGGCTCCTCTTCCCAGGACGACGACCGCCGCGAAGATTCCGACGACTGGCAGAACGCCGACGGCGGAAAGGTCTATCATTCCTGTTCCCTGCTGGCCCGCGACTGGGTCGTTTTTTCCTCCTGCCGCACCACGCCGGAACTCCGGGAACCCATCATGGCCGTCACCTGCCGCTACGGAAAGATTCTGGCCCGCTCCGCCGACCTCGTCGAAATGTCGCTCGAATCTCTGGCTCCCGACGACGATTCCCTGCCCGCCGTCCCGAACCTCCGCATTGCCGTCTGCAAACGTCTGCTCGGCGAACTCAACAAGCTGCTCTGCGAACTCGATTCGCTCGCCGCTCGGAACGCCGATTTCATCCCCTGCGTGAACGCCCACAGAGAATCCATTCTCGGACTTCACGGCTATCTCGTCGACGTGCTCGCAAAACTCCGCGCCCTTCCGCCGGAAGATTCCGCGGAAAAACCTCCCCGCGGCGATGACGACGATGACCCTCCGTTCTGACGGCCATGCCATGAAGCCGTTCCGAATCGCCCATTTTGCCGACCTGCATCTGGCCGCCCCGCTCGACGGCCCCGGATGCGTCTTCGACAAGCGGATCGTCGGATTTCTCAATTCCAGACTCAGCCGCGGAAAAAAATTCAACCGTTCGCTCGTGCGCCCCGCCGCGGAAAGAATTCTGGCCGCCCGCCCCGATGTCATCGTCTTCGCCGGCGACGCCTCCACCTGCGGCCAGCCTGTCGAATTCGAGCTTGCGCTCGACATGCTTTCCCCGCTCGTAAACTCCGGAATCCCGATTCTCTTCTCTCCCGGAAATCATGACATTTATACTGAAAGCGTCCCCTGCCGGAAGGCGCTCGACGAATTTCTCCGGAAGCTGACGAACGGTCTGCTTTCCCTTGAAAAATATCCCTGCGCGTTCACCTTAGGGCCGCTGCGGTTTCTCTGCTTCAACGCGGCGCATCCCACCGCGCCGTGGATGTCCTCGGGAACCTTCAATGCGGAATCTCAGGCCCTGCTGGAAAAGGAGTGCGCGGAAAAATGCGCGCCGCTCGTCGCGGTCTGCCATTTTCCCGTAAGGAAAATCCGGCCCGGTCTGGTCGAAGGATTCCGCCACAAGATGTTCGGCGCGGAACACGCGGCGGAACTGCTGACGGAAAAGAAGCTGGACCTCGTCCTCTGCGGACACATCCACAGGGCCTATCGGGAAACCACGCCGGACGGACGCGGCGAAACCTCCTGCGGCTCGCTCACGCGCTTCGGTTCGTTCCAGACGGTCGATTACGCGGACGGACGGTTCTCGTTCGGGACTATTTGCGTTTGAACGCGCCGGAGATCTCGTCTTCCGTGTAAAGCTCGGCGGGGAAGCCGGACGCGTAAAGGTAGAGCGCCGCCTGATACACCTTCTGCGCCACTCCGACAACGTAGCAGAACATAATGAAGGCAGCCAGAACCGCAATCATCAGCGGAACGGAAACGATCCACATTCCGCCGGCGGCAAAGCCGAGGAAAAGCAGCGCAATTTCAGCCAGGATCATGGCAAGGCACGCAGCAACCGTGACCGACTGAATCCCCACGAATCCGACCAGCGATTCGCCCCATGTCTTGCAGATTGCCTGAGATGAACGCTTCAGCGCCTCAAACGGATTGTTCAGTTCGGAATCCATCACGATCGCCGGAATGGCAAAGCAGGACGCCACGGCCCAGACGACTCCGATGACCTTCAGCAATATCTTTCCGATCAGTCCCGCCCGTTCCTGAAGCGCCTGCAGAATCACGCCAACCGTCGATGCAAGCAGCGACCACAGAAGAATCGCCTTGAACCGGCTGAACGCGAAACGGAATCCGCGCGCAATGCTCACGGAATCGCCGTCCAGCGCATGGAAAATCTCGGAATAGAACGCTGCTCCGCAGAGGTTCGTCACCAGCATCGTCACCAGATACACGCCGAAAAATGCCAGCAGTCCCAGAGCCTCCTGGGCCCCGTTCGGCGCAGCCGAATTTCCGCCATCGGCGGCACCGGTTGCCGCAAGGAACACGATCCCTCCGCAAATGATCATCCCCACCAGAATGATCATGGCAATTCCGGAAATGACCGGGAAAATCAGCAGGGATTTCTCACGCCCGATCACCGTCATCGATTTTTTGAAAATTGTCCAGCTCCTCGCAAGTGTTCCCATGATTCTTCCTCCTTTGCTTTTTTATTCAACGCGGAATTCAAGCGTTACGACGGCCTTGACTTCCTTCATGATCGTGGATTTGTCATACTCGCCCATGTCGCTCATGGCGCCGGACGCAGGAGCCGTAATCTGGAAAATCCCCTGCGATGCGGAAAGCAGCGCGCCGACCTTTCCGCCGGAATTCTTCGCGAGCACTTCCGCGCGCTCCGTTCCATTCTTCGTGGCCTCGGAAAGAAGCTCCATCTTGAAGCGTTCCAGATCGGAAATCACATAACTCGCCGCACCGGAACGGAAAAACACGCCCTGCCCTACCAGCGCGGTGGATTCGCGCGAAACATTCTCCACCGCATCGACATTAGGGCTTGTCACGGTCACGCCCTGGGACAGCGTGTAGTCCTCCACAAACGGCAGAAGATTGCCCTTGGCGTCCCGCCTGAGGTTTTCCGCAATGCCGATGCTGCCGAATTTGAATTCGGAATCCTTGAATCCGGCCTTGCGGAGAAATTCCGAGACCGCCGTCCGGTCGGACTCGATCTTCCGGAATGCGGTCTGAAGGTCGGCGTTCCGCGCGGAAACGGTCCCGCTCCACATGGCGGAATCGGACTTGACCAGGCGCATGGCGGATCCCTTCACCCGGATATTGTTGTTCTTTGTGACCTTGACTGCCGCCTGCCCGATGATGTAGGCGGAAAGCGAAAAACCAAGCGCCAGCGTGGCGCCCAGAAGGAACATGGACATTCTGCCGTGCATGATGAAAAACTCCTTTTTGTCTTCCTGGAAGATATATACCGTCTTTTTATGGAAATGCAAGCCGTCATTCTGCGATTTTTCTCATTTTTTCAGGATGGCGGCTTTAAATTCCGGATTCCGGTGCTATAGTATCCGGATAAACCGGAGAGATGGCTGAGCGGTCGAAGGCGGCGGTCTCGAAAACCGTTAACGGGTTTTTTCCCGTTCGCGAGTTCGAATCTCGCTCTCTCCGCCATTCATTTTCTTTCATCACGTTTGTATTCGCGCATGGAGAGGCTTGGATTCCGCCGGAGCCTCCTGAATGCCGCACCGGAAGGATCAGAGACGCAATTCCCGCGGCATCGGGATTTCCCAGTGTAAGGCAGCAAGGCAGGCCCTGATTCCGCAGGCTTTTTTTCATTCCGCCCTCAGAAAGTCCTGCGGCAGGGAACAGCGCATGCGCCACCGGCGGAACGATCCGGCATAACGCAGTCTGCGATTCATCAGTTCCATCAGCGCAAGACCGTATTCCGGGCGGTCCGGGTGCTTTTGCGCCAGGTCATTGAGCAGAATCACGGCATTGGGTTCCACGCCCGGATTTTTTTGATTGCGGAAAAGTTCAAGATTGCGTCCCAGCATCACGGCATATTGGAACCGGTATTCCGGATTGGCGGAATCGTTTTTAAGCAGTTCCTCAATCATTCCGAAGACCCGCGTCCAATCCGCCCCGGCCGGATCGCCGGACAGTGACAGAAGCGCGCGGACAGCCTCGGCGCGTTCCGACGGAACACTCAAACCTGCACAGCGTTCGATCAGATTGCGGGAAATCTCATCCGCTTCCGCTTTTTTGCCCTGCCGCCGCAATGCTTCGGCAAGCTGGTTCAGCGCGGCGGGATCGCCTGACAGCCTTGCCCGGTTCCGGAACGATTCTTCCGCAAGCGCATAGTCGCCGGAACGAAGGGCGCAGATTCCATTTCGGGTGTTTTCCTTCCGCCGCCGCGACCTAATATACCATGCAGGGATTGGAATTCAAATGAGGAAACAGCTTCCGAATCGGCTGATCCTGTTTCCGGAGTTTTAGCGCTCCTGACTTAAGAATGCGGTCTGTCTGAAAAATCTGCAGGTCCTGATAAAGGAATGGTCACTTTTCCCGGACAAGGCGGAATCCGACATCGTTGAAAACCGCGGATGCGCTGCGGCCTTCGCCTTTTCGTTCGGTGCGGCAGCTCATCCGGGGAGAACGCCAGGAACCGCCTTTGACCGTCATGTCATGATTCCCCTGATTTCCAATGGGCGTGGATGTCCATTCCCAGCAGTTGCCCCACATGTCGACTGCGCCGCAGGCGGAGAGTGTTTTCGCATAGGCGTCGACCGGCGTCGTTCCTTTCGTTTCGCCGCAGTTGAAATCCGCGTCCTTCGACATGTGCCCTGCGGCATATTCCCATTCCGTTTCTGTCGGCAGACGGTAGTTCCTGCCGTCCTTTGCGGAAAGCCATTTGCAGTAAGCCGCGGCATCGTAATACGAAACGTTCACCACGGGATGACGTTCCTTTCCTGCCGGAACGGCTCCTTCCCTGGTCCAGTCTTCCGGCGCTTTTCGTCCCGTTTCACGGATGAACCGGGCATAATCGGCGTTGGTGACCGGAGTTCGGGCGACAGAGAGATTCTGCGCGGCTCCGATTACGGGCAAATATCCGTCGTTCGTTTCCCGCGCGCCGGGACGGAGTCGCGGATCGGTGAAGCGGCGCATGCTCTGTTCGATGAGTCTCTCCCGATTCCGAACCACCTCATCGACAATTTCCTCCATTTCCTTCACCTTGGATTCGTGGCGGGCTGTCCGCCTCAGTTCCTCCAGCTTTGCTTTTTTGCGCGCGATGACTTTGTCATAGTTGATTTCGACCTGTCTGCGCAGCATGGCGCGGTTTGCTTCGGACGGATCGATCCGATAGGCGGAGATCAGCCGTCTGGTTTCCTCATTCAGTTCCGGACGTTCCTTTTCGATACCTGTGCTGAACTTGAATTGTCTGGATTCTCCGTTGGGAGCGGCCAGCCCCGTGCCCGCGATTGCCGCAATGCACACGATGACAACGGTCTTCAGCGGATCAATGTTCATGATTGAGCTCCTTCTGTTGTTGACCACGGTTTGGAGTTTTATCCCTCCGACAGCAAGAATGCGGAAATTCTGAAAAATCTACACCCCTTCTCAAAAAAAGTTCCATAAAGAAGACGGCTGTGTACTGAACGTTTCCTGTCTTCCCCTCTCGGGATCCGGGGAGGAAAACGGAGAGCCCCCTGCTCGACAGGAATCGACAAAAAAATAAGCGAAAAATTGATTTTCTGCGCTGAGTGCGGGGCTCTTCGAGTCTGCCGGGAGGCAAGGGGTGGGCTGACCATCAGCAGGACTGAACTGGTTTCTGGAACCGATCATCGGGCACATGCAGAAATTATGCATTGCCGTCATGGCGGACGGGCTGTCCTTCCGTCAGATCTGGGAAGGCAGAAGATACAGGATTCCGCCCCGGAGCGGACGCCCTTCCTTCAGCACCGAAAGCATGGCGCGCCGCACGGAAT
>CAZHPP010000253.1:0-6140 GCA_964534535.1 uncultured Victivallales bacterium
GCGAGCAGCCCATTGGAAATGCATTAAAATCAGTCATCATGCAGAACAGAGCCTACAGAAAAAATCTTGATAATCAGCGGGAAATAATTACCCCGCTCCAAGGGGACTGAAGCCGCTCCGAATTCGAAACAGCCGGATAAATCATAGTTTCCCGGCCCCCCCTTCAAGGTTCGTATTGACGCCTGACCGGATCCGAGGGGCCGCTTCACTCACCCCCGGCTGTATTTCTCCACCCTCCCACGGTGGAAATGCGGAACCGGATGGAACCTCAAAAATCGAACGCCGCCCCAAGGGGCGAGGTATTAACCCGGGGGAATAAACTTTCCGGAAGAAGTCGGCCGCAAACGGAATTCTTTCCATTCCAAATGGAAAATATCGATGGATCAAAGCAAGGAATCAGACGTGATTTTTTCCCGTGATCGTGGACAACGGTCTTGTGGAAAACACAAAAGAGACGAGCGCTTTTTGAGCGAATTCCAAGAAAACAGAACTCCATGCAGTGCCTGATCAGGATCGACGGACTGGGAACAACATGCCTTCCGCATCGGACACGGAAAGCTGGCTGCGGAGTCCAGACAGATCGGGACCGGCGTGCCGCTTCTGCGGAACGCGCCGGCCGCGGAGGAACCGGAGTCCGGTCAGATTCTGGTCTTCAGAAAATCGATGGCGAGCTTGATGTCTCCCTTGGGATCGGCGCCGCATTCGCGCTCGATCGTGAGGAACCCGTCGTATCCGGCCTTCTTGAGGGCGGCAAGATACCCGTCCCAGGGAACCTGTCCCTTGCCGAGCGGGACTTCCTGATATTCAGCAGGTTTTTCCGTGAATTTGCGGGGCGTTCCGTCCGGCTCGACCATGCCATAGGCCGCAGCGGCGGAGCCGGGATACATATTGATCCCGTCCTTCGCGTGCGTATGGACAATGTATTTTCCAAGAATTTCGACCGCATGGATCGGGTCGACGCAGGAAACCATCCGGAGGTTGGCGGGGTCCAGGTTCACGCCGAGGCCTTTGGAATGGACGGCCTTGATGAGGCGGATCAGCGTTTCAGGCTTTTCCGGACCGGTTTCGATGGCAAACGTGACGCCGTATTTTGCAGCGTATGCGGCGGCTTCGCCGACCGTGCGCTTCATGACCTTGAACACGGGATCCTTCACGTCTTCCGGAACGACTCCGATGTGTGTGGTGATGACCTTCGTGTTCAGTTTGACGGCCGTGGCCACGAGTTTCCTGATGAACTCGAAATGTTCCGCCCAGTGCGATTCATCCTGATAGGGATGTCCGCCGATGTCGCCGCAGATCGCGGAAACAACCAGTCCGTTCTTCCGGCATGCATCGTTGATTTCGGCGATCCGGGAGTTCGTGAACTCGACGAACGCCTTGTCGACATACATCTGAACGCCCTGAACTCCGAGCGCGGCCAGCTGTGCAAGCGCCTCCAGGCGCGGAATTCTCAGAGATTCCGCCATTGCTCCGATTTTCATGGAATCTTCCTCCTCCTGCTTTTCTGTGGATTCGTCCGGGAAAATCCGGACATTTTTCATGACAACGGAACAATCTACACGCTTAAAAAAAATATAACATGGATAAAAAACGCTATAATAATGACAAAAAACCAGAGCGGTGTTTTTCCGCTGCGGGAAACGCCGGAATCCATATCCGGGAAATCCTTTTTGGAGATGCGGGGAGATATTTTTTCAACGCACCTGCAATTTTTTTTGCAAAAATCATTTTAAATCCGTGAAAGGTCATGCTATATTGTTTAATTCGTATTCTATGGCTTGATGAAAAAAGGAGCACCGGATGACGCAGAGTTTCGAATCGCTGCTGATACAAAGAGCTTCGAAAGAAGTCTTCAGAAAAGCCAAAACGCTGGTCAGGAATAACGAAATCGTCTGCTGTCACGCGCTCGGCGAAGGCGTGATCCGCGCGGTGTTCCGCGACTCCAAGGGCGTGGTGAACCGCGTGGAAGTCCACGGATTCCCGTACGGTCCCTACACCGCCTCCTGCACCTGCGAACCCGACCCGCACGGCTTCTGCTGCCACGCGGCCGCGGCGTGCCTCCATCATGCAAAATACACGATCAAGCCGCGCGAGCAGATCGCGGAGGACTCCCCCGCCGTCTACGCCGGACTCAAGTTCACGGGGCTTTCCGACCTTCTCAAGCAGGTGCTGATCCAGCCGGCGTCGTTCGTCACGATCAACGCGGAATCCGACTTCCCGCACATGCCCAGCAAATGGGAACGCACCATCCTCCAGGTCAAGATGACCTCGAACGGACGCGAATACGCGGGGAACCTGAACAATCTGCGCCAGCTTCAGTTCGGCAAGACTCTTGCGGTCTCGCTGCACCTGGAAACGTTTCCGCAGCAGGACCGCCAGATCATCCGCTACCTGGCCATCAACGCCCAGTCCGAAGGCTCCAAACTTTCGCTTGACGCCGAACAGACCGCAGAATTCTTCCACTGTCTGATCGGATTCCAGCGCTTCATGCGCTTCAATGAAAAAGTCGTGATCCACAAGACCCCCGCCGCGCCTGCCCTGCTCATCGAGGACGCCGGAACCGGATGCGTGCTGCGTTCCGCCATCATCGTGAAGGACGTGCCGCTTCCGCTCAAGGACGTGAAGGTCGTGACCGGCCGCGCCGGATGCTGGGTGGGAATGCTCGGCGAATACTGGTGGATCTGTGCTCAGGCGGACGTTCTCTGGATCCGCAGCTTCCTCCGCACGACGCTTCATCCGTGCGACCGCAAGACGGCCTCGCTCCTCGCTTCGGCGCAGGGGCTTCCGGTCAAGATCATCGAAACGCGCAAGGTCAAGATCACCCAGCGCAAGTTCAAGCCGTTCTACGAAGGCTCGCTCCGTCCCGACGGCGCGCTCGAAATCGAACTGTTCTACGATTACGGCGGGATCCTGTGTCCGGCCGACCAGGAGCGCTACGCCTCGCAGGGCGGCTCCTACTGGCTGAGAGACACTTCGGGCGAAGCCGCCGCGCTCGAAAAGCTGCTGAACTTCGGCTTCGAGAAGATCAAGTCCAGCACCTCGCGCCGCGCTCGGATCATTCTCCGCGACCGCGAGGCGATCGGCGCCTTCGTGGACGAGGTGATTCCGCTGTGGCTCCGCACGGGCGTTCCGTTCGACATGTCGTCGTCGCTCGCCGTGCTCTGCGGGGATTCCTCCACGCTTCAGATTTCCTGCAGCCTCGAAAACGAGGCTCCGGGGTATTACGACATCCGCGTTTCGCTGGAATGCGGCGGACTTCCGGTGCTCTGGAAGGACCTTTCCGAGGCCGCCCGGCGCAACGAACTCTTCATGACGGCGGGCGAAAACACCTTCGTGCGGATTCCGCCGCGGCTCCGCGCGCTGGCCTCCGGAATCGCGGACGTCGTTTCCAGCGTGCCTTCCAAAACCGTCCGCGCGGCGGGCGACTTTTCCGAAACCCTGCGGATCATCAAGCCGGCCGTGTGGCACTGGTGCAAGCTTGCCGACGGCATTCCCGGCGCGATCCCCAACGCCTTCCTCCGCCTGAAACTCGACCTCGATTCCGCCCTCGATTCCCTCGATTCCCCCGTGAAGCTGGACAATTCCGTCTTCCGCGGCGAACTCCGCAACTATCAGAAGCAGGGACTCAAATGGCTGTATGTGATGGGCCAGCGGGAATACAATCTGGTTCTGGCGGACGAAATGGGGCTCGGCAAGACGATCCAGACCCTTGCCCTGCTCGCCTCCGATGCCGCCATGACGCTCCCCGCGCTGATCATCTGCCCCACAAGCCTGATCGAAAACTGGGCGCGCGAGGCTGCCCGCTTCACGCCCGAACTCAAAACCCTCGTCATTTCCGGAAACGAACGCAAATCCCTGTGGGAGAAATCCTCCGGCTACGACGTTTCCATCACTTCCTACAGCCTGGTGCGGCGGGACGTGGAATTCACGAAGAACCTGAAGTTCAAGTATCTGATTCTGGACGAGGCCCAGCACATCAAGAATCCGGAAACCGCCAACGCCCAGACCTGCAAGGCCATCCTCGCCGAACACAGGCTTGTGCTCACCGGCACTCCGCTGGAAAACTCGCCCGAGGACCTCTGGAGCATCTTCGACTTCCTGCATCCGGGCTTCCTGGGTTCGCTTGCCTCCTTCCGCTCGAAATATGTGAACGGCGGCACTCCGGAAAGCCGCGCTGAGCTCGCCGCGCGGATTTCCCCCTTCATGCTCCGCCGCAAGAAGGCCGACGTCCACAAGGAACTTCCTCCGAAGCAGGAGCAGGCTCTTCTCTGCGAAATGGGACGTCCCCAGCGCGAATTTTACGACCGCTTCCTCGAAGCGAGCCGGAAGCTGTTCGACAGTTTCAAGGCGCAGGGGTCGGGCGCCATGCCGCGCTTCGAGATGCTTTCCGCGCTTCTGCGGCTGCGCCAGATCTGCTGCGCGCCGGAACTGCTGCCGCCCTCGCTGATCGGCCCCGGCGGATGCCCCGGTTCCGCAAAGATGGACCTCCTGCGCGAACTTCTGCTCGAATCGATCGACAGCGGACACAAGGTCCTGCTGTTCAGCCAGTTCACGTCCCTGCTCGCGATCGTCCGCCGCTGGATGGAGGAGCAGAAGCTCCCCTACGAGTATCTGGACGGTTCCACGACCGACCGGATGAGCCATGTGGACAATTTCAACAATTCGCCGGGGATTCCGGTGTTCCTGCTGAGCCTGAAGGCCGGCGGAGTGGGATTGAACCTGACTGCGGCGGACACGGTGATCATCTACGATCCGTGGTGGAATCCGGCCGCGGAGGCCCAGGCCGCGGACCGCACGCACCGGATCGGCCAGACCAAGCCGGTCACCTGCATCAAGCTGATCGTGCGGAATTCGATCGAGGAGAAGGTGCTGGAGCTTCAGAAGCGCAAGGCTGCGCTCTTCGAAAGCCTGGTGGAATCGCCCACCGAAGCCATGCGCCACATCACCATGGAAGACCTGGAATTCCTGCTGAAGTGACGTGTCCGGGCATCAGGTTCTTCAGATGATTTCCGCGGAAAGCTTCCGGAACAGTTCTTCCGGAGTCTTCCCGGAAACCAGAAGGTCCGCATACTTCCGCTGCGTGAATCCGGCCGTCACGCTGTTCCGGATGAGTTCAAAAAGCGGGTCGAAATACCCGTTCACGTTCAGCACGCCCACCGGCCGCCGGAGTCCGCCGGGAGAATGAATCTTGCGCAGGGCCAGGGCGTCGAACAGCTCGTCCCACGTCCCGAAACTGCCGGGCAGGGCCGCGACGGCGTCGGACCGACGCAGCATTTCCTCCTTGCGTTCGGCCAGAGTCTTCACGACGACCGTTTCCGTAAGCCCCCGGTACATCAGGTCGCCCGGCAGATTTTCCGTGAAGATTCCCGTGACACTGCCGCCGTGCTCCAGAACCGTATCGGCCACGACCTTCATAAGCCCGATGTTGGAGCCGCCGTAGACCAGAGCGATGTCATTCGCGGCCAGATATTCCCCGAGATCCCGGGCGGCCTCAAGATAGACCGCCGCCTTCGGCATGCCCGACGCCAGATAGACCGCCGCCGCGCGGATCCGCTTTCCGGAAGACACGGCGGCGCTCATTTCTCAGCCGCGGCGGCGGAAATCTTTTCCACGACCATCGCGGCAGGGTACTTCCCCGAAGGAACGGAAACCAGTTTCCCGGAAAGAGTCTTCACGGTGTTCAGAGACTGTTCGAACGGACCTTTCAGGGAGTTCGGCACAAAGACCACGATCGAGGCGGAATCTTCCGTTCCGGAAGCCTTCGCGGGGAAATAGTCCGCGCGGCTGAAGTGCTTCGACTTGAGTTCCGGAACGGCGCTTCCGGCCGGCAGAACAGAAATCCGTGCCGCAAGGTTGGCGTTCTTCCAGTTGAAATGGCGCTTCCCGGAGGCGGAAAGCATCTCCATCCGGACGTCCGCATAACGGTCGGGCATGAACGGTTCGAGGATCAGAAGGAGTCCCACGAGAATCGCGCCGGAAACCAGCGTGGAGATGAGCCCCACCTTGAGCCAGGCGAAAAAGGTCATGTGGGAGGAGGAGCGCTTTTCGAGCATTCCGAGCGCCACGATGTTGGCGGTGCTTCCGATCATGGTGATGTTGCCGCCGAAGCACGCGCCGAACAGCAGCGCCCACCACAGCGG
>CAZHPP010000254.1:0-6115 GCA_964534535.1 uncultured Victivallales bacterium
ATAAAGGTTCCGGCGCAGGGAACTTCATCTATCTGAGCCTCCTGTTCCGGCATGTCAAGGACGGGAAAATCATTGAAACGCAGGATGCGACGGGCAAGCCTGCCGCCATCCGGCAGGCGCTCAGGATTGCCGGCACCTGGACGGAATACAGGAAAGACATCAGCATCCCGGCCAGTTATCTTCAGCCGGGCGCCTTCCTCCAGTTCCACATGATGATGTATGGAGGAGATTCCGCGCATGAAGCGTTCATCGACGACGTCAGGGTGCTGCGGCTTGAGGACCGGCCCGTTCCTCCCGCCGCTGCTTCCGCCCGGGAAAATGTGAAGATCGCCCCGCTGGAGAAGCCGGACCTTGCAGGATACCTTCCGATTGAGAATCCGGTGAATTTTTCCATCGGGAACGGCCTTCTTCTCCGAAACGGGAAACCATATTTCTGGATCGGCAACGGCAGCGAACTCGGCGCAGGCCAGGTTCCTCCGGCCGGGCTGTGGCTCGCCCGGCTCCAGGGAATTTCCTTCGTCGCGATGGAAAGCGGCACGGGCTTCGGGCAGCGCCGGCAGGGAAATACTGTCACGGTCGGGGCCGCATACAGCATTGCCAATCACTCATGGTATCGGGAGACCCAGCGGTTCGGAATGCTGACCGACGTATGGCTCGGTTCCGGCCATTTCGCATGGTCTCCGCTGAGAAAGCTTTCGGAAGGCAATCCCGATTTCGCAGAATACTTCTATGGGGCGGGCCATGGTCTCTGCGTGGACAGCATGTACCCGGACGGGCTCAGGCTGATCACCTTGAAGCGCGCCCTGTTCCTCCAGCATGCAATGGGAGGGAGCTTCATTGCGGAACTGACCCGGGAGCCGGGACCGAATCCCTCCAACCGGCGCATCCGGGAGGCATTCAGAAAATTTGCAGAACAGAAATACGGCACTCTTGCGGAGGCCAACCGGGTCTGGAAAACCGGGTACAGGAGCTGGGAGGATGTCATTCCCCCGCATCTTGACACCCGCGACATGCCCGATGTCGCACAGGTGCTGGCCCTGCGGAAATTCGCTCTGACAAAGCGCACGGAAATGTATTACGACTGGCTGGCTCTCGTCCAGCAGGACACCGCGGCCTCCGCACGCCTGGAAGCCGATGCAGTCCGCAGAATCGCGCCGGGCGTCCCCGTCTCAGTCGACGTGCGCGGACACCGCATCATGACGGATGCCTACTGTGCATACGATCCGGCCGCGATCGACCGGCTCGTCGACATTTTCTTCATTCATTATCAGTATGTTCCGGTTGAATACAATCAGACCCGCTATTGCCGGCAGACCCTGCATGACACTACGGCGTTCCCTCTGTTTTCCTATAACTATTTTAAGACCAATACCACACATCCCCTGTGGAACAGCGAAGATATCGTGAGCGATACGATTCTGCCCGGATCCAACGGGGAGGCCATGACAGCCAACGATATCGGCGGATTCCATTCGACCCCGTGGAAATTTGCCATGGACGATAAAAAAGAAGGGCTGAAGGAGAAATGGTTCGATCCCGGGTTCGACGACTCGAAATGGAGTTCCATGACTGTCCCGGGATGCTGGGATGAAACAGAAAAATTCAAGGGGCGGTCCGGCTGGGCATGGTACCGCAAAGACTTTTCCGCCGGAAACGCCGTGGAGCAGGATTACCGCGACGGTTCCCACCGCTTCTATCTTTACGGATGCGGCGTGGCGCAGAAAGGCACTGTCTGGCTCAACGGACACAGGCTCGGCAGCGTTGCAGGCTGGGAGACTCCGTATTGTTTCGATGCGAGCCCCTATCTCAAATACGGCGGAAAGAATCAGATTACCTTCTTTGTCGACGGATCGGGGTTCCAGAACGGTCTCCGTTTCTTCTGCCACCTGCTTCGCGATGACAAGATCAGCGCCGCGAAACCTTTTTCGGAAAAGCAGTACCGCGCCATGTGCTGGACTTATCTGATGCGCGGTTCCTCGGCGGTTTCCATCTGGAACTGGGTTCCCGATGTCATCCGTCCCTTCATGAACGGCATTGTCCGGGAGGTCAACAGCGTTTCCGATCTTGTGCTTCCCGATCTCCGTAAGAATCAGAGCAGCGTTGCCTATCTTTATTCGTATCTGTGGGGACGCGGCCTGCCGTGTTCGATCGAGAAGGATCATACCGATCACATGGACTGGTACAATGCCATTGAATTTTCCGGTATCCGTCCGGATGTCTTCGGCGAAGAGAAATTTCTCACCGTCACGCCGGCGCAGTACAGAGTCGCCGTGGTCCCGTATGCAAAAATCGTCCATCAGAAAACGTTTGACCATGCCAGGCAGTATGTGCTTGACGGCGGCACGCTGATTCTCACGCCGGATTCGCTTGCCAAGACCTTTGAGCGCTACGCCGATACTGACATCGCGGCGTTCGCGGGGATCGAAATTTCAGGAGCCGCACCGGCAAAATTTCTCGGCAGGAAACTTGTCCCCGGGACGGAAGTGAAACATACCGGCGCATCCCTCCGTCTGAAGGGGGCGAAAGCGGTGCTGAACTATGACGACGGTTCGCCTGCCGTCACGGAAATGAAGCGGGGCAAAGGGAAAATCGTCTTCGTTGCGCCGCGGATTGACATGGAGGACGTCATGACCGTCCTGAAACCGTATCTGCCCGTGCCCGATATCCGGATCGCAGGCGGGAATGCCGCGGAAACTCCGCTGATTGAACGGATCATGGCGGGGAACGGCCGCGAAAAGGTGCTGTATCTGTTCAACTGGGGCGGAATGGACCAGAAAATCCGCGTCACCGTTCCGAAGGCATACGGCAAATACCGCCCGACCGGCATCTGCGGAAAGTTCGAGCAGATCGAACCCTGCACGTTTGCCGTCAGGGTCGACTCGCAGTCCCCTGCGGTCCTTCTCCTGACCGCGCCCGGCGTTCCCGTCCGCGCCCTGGCAAAACCCTCGCCCCGTCTGCAGAAAATCACGGACCGGGTTCTGGAACTGAACAGGGAGGGAAACGGCATCCGCGGCAGCGTTCTGTTCCCCGTCGCGGAGAATCGGGAAAGGACTCCGGTCGGCAGGGAACTGTTCCCTTATCTGCTTGACCGGATCAAGGCCTCGGGATACGGCGTCCGTTCCCGGCCGGTGTCCCAGTGGACTCCCGACTGCCTCAGACAGTTCAAGCTCGTCGTCGTTCCGGAAACCATTTCGACCTTATGGAACGGACTCAATGATGCGAAGTCGCCCGTCAGGAAGAATCTGGTCGAGTATGTGAGGAACGGCGGATCTCTGCTGGTGATGGCTTATACAGGCCTGACAACAAATGCCAACGGCTCCGTGCTCCGCAAATTTTCAAAGGAATTCGGGGTCGAACACATCTACAGTCCTGCAAGCGATGCAAAGTCTCCCGGGTTCGGCGACCCGGGGCAGATTCTCACCGGCAACATTGCCGAATCCCCGCTGACGGAAGGGGTCCGGAAAGTTCAGCTGTTCACCAGTTCGCCTCTGCGGATTGCCGCAGGCTCTCCCGTGAAGCCGCTGATCCTGACTCCCAGAGATGCCGGATGCTGCCCTGACATGCCGATTCTGGCGTACGGAACTTTCGGCAGGGGGAAAATCCTGCTGTCGGCGGACATCATGCTCTTTCAGCCCGGCCGCATTGAAGAAGCGGACAACGCCGTTCTGCTCGCGAATGTCATGGGCTGGCTTCTCGACCGCCCCGTATCGCAGGCGGAACGCGAACAGTTCCGGCAGAATCTGTTCCTTACCCTGAAAGACCTGCGGCAGTAGCCCATGAGATTCTTGCCATGCCAGAATGCAGATTCGGAAAAAGGGAGGGCGCCATCATGCGTCTTCCGCCTTCTCCCCGCTTCATGCGGGGGGAGGGGCCCCGGAGCTGACCGGTCATGACCTGGATCGACCTCGCGATCGTCATCATTCCCGTGGCCTTTGTCATCGGGGCGGCATTTTATGCGCACCGCTACGCAAGAAGCGTGGTGGATTTCCTTGCCGCGGGACGCGTGGCGGGGCGCTATGTGATTTCCGTCGGCGACCTTACGGCCGGACTTTCTGTGATCACGCTCGTTGCCGGATGCGAACAGAGCTATCAGACCGGCTACGGCGTCGTATTCTGGAGCAGCATCGTCGCTCCCGTCGGGATCATCATGGCGCTGACCGGATACTGCACTTACCGCTGGCGCGAAACGCGGTGCCTTTCCAAGGGCCAGTTCATCGAACTGCGCTACGGAAGCAGATCCTTCCGGATCGTGACCGCTTTCATCAGCACTGTTTCCGAAGCGGTCACCAATGCGATCGGGCCGGCCATCGCGGCAAACTTCTTCATCTATTATCTTGGGCTGCCGCACCGGATCATGATCTGCGGAATCAGCCTTCCGTGCTATGTCATCATCGTTGCCCTGTGCCTGACGCTTGCGCTCCTGATCATCTGGCCGGCGGGGCGCATTTCCCTGCTGGTCACCGACTGCGTCCAGGGCCTGCTGAGCTACCCGATCTTCGTCATCATCTGCGGATTCATCCTCCTGAAATTCTCATGGAACGCGGACATTTCCCCCGTCCTGTGGGACCGCACGCCGGGACAGAGCTTCATTGATCCCTACGACGTGGAGCAGCTGCGCGATTTCAATCTGTTCGCACTGGTCGTCACGCTGATGAGCACGGTGCTGAACAGAGCCTCCTGGATCGGCAACGACACCAGCAATTCCGGGCGCACTCCGCACGAACAGAAAATGGCCGGCGTCCTCGGGTCGTGGCGCAACGGGTTCGCCTGCATGATGATTACGCTGATCGCCATCGTCGTGATCGTTTTCATGAACAGCGGAAACTTTGCGTCGGCAACGCGCTTCGGCGTTTCCAGCAATGAGATCCGCAGGACTCTTTCCGTGCGCGTGCTTCAGGAAGTCGTTCCCGATGAGGCGCTCCGCGCAAAGGCGGCCGCCGCCGTGACGGCGCTTCCGAATGTCCCGCATGTGATCGGGAAAGACAAGCCGTTTTCCCAGCAGTGCAATCCCGATGCGCCATATTTCAGCGCCGTGCAGAAAACGCTCGGTGATTCTCCGGAAGGCCGAACGCAGTTCCAGCAGTACCGCACAATGTTCCAGCAGATGATGATGCCCGCCGTCATGAGCAGACTGTTCCCCGCCGGACTGTTCGGCCTTTTCTGCGTCCTGATGATCATGCTCCTCGTCTCGACCGACGATGCCCGGATTTTCAACGCGGCGGGATGTCTGGTTCAGGATGTGATTCTCCCCTTCCTGAAAAAAGGAGCCCTTTCGCCCCAGGGACATCTTCTCCTGCTGAGGCTGGTTTCGCTTGGAGTCACGGCATTTTTCTTCATCGTGGCCGTATTCTTCCGGCAGATGGACTATATCAACATGTTCGTCACGATCATGGGCGCGCTGTGGCTTGGCGGAGCCGGATCGATCATGATCGGCGGACTTTACACGCGGTTCGGCAACCTGACCGGAGCATGGTGCGCCATCATCTTCGGCTCCGGAACATCGCTCCTCGGACTCATCTTCCAGCGGAACTGGGCCATGACCATTTATCCGGCGCTGGAACAATGGCACTGGGTCGTCCCGATCGACAGCTTCCTGCGCGCAGTGAGCCTGCCGTTCGATCCGTGGATTCAGTGGCACATGAATCCGGTCAAATTCCCGATCAATTCGTACGAAATCTTCTTCCTTTCCATGATTCTGTCCATCGGAAGCTACGTCATCGGTTCCCTGCTGACCTGCAGGCCCTACGACCTTGACAGACTGCTTCACCGCGGAAAATATGCCGACGCGGAAAGCGGAACCGGAACCGCAGCGGTGAAGCACTGGCGGTCGCCTTCCGAACTCCTGCGCGCGTTCCTCGGAATCACGCCGGAATATACACGGGGCGATCGGATCATTGCATGGTCGGTATTCGTTTATTCCTTCCTGTACAGTTTCTGCCTCTGTTTCGCTGCCGTGGTCGTCTGGAATATATTCTGGCGGTGGCCGAAACCGTGGTGGAACATGTATTTCCTGATCGTTACGCTGATTGTCCCCGGCATTGTCGGAATCGTTTCGACGGTGTGGTTCTCCATCGTGATCACGCCGTAGCGGGCCGCCTGGATGATGGCGTTGGTC
>CAZHPP010000255.1:0-6091 GCA_964534535.1 uncultured Victivallales bacterium
TTTCTCCGTGTCGGACACACGTCCTGTCATTGCGTTTTATCATGACGCGTTCACGACACCGGCCCCGTTCGTTCCGGATGCGGCCGTCTCCATCGACGATGTTGTCCGCGTGAAGCTGGATGCGCTTTCGTGCCATGTCTCTCAGTTCTTCGAATGGCTGCCATGGTGCGACCGCGGCAGGGTCGAACTCGACCTGAAGTCCATGACGCAGAAGGAGAAGGACGACTGGCTGATGTGGTGGCTCGAATACAATAAAAAAGCGGCGAACCAGGCGCGCCGGATCCTGGAAAAATACTACATCCGGCATACACGGTTCGCCGAGACCTATCAGCTGAGCGAATACGGACGGCAGGTCTCTCCGGACGAACTCCAGAAGCTGATGGATCCCTCGCTCTGCTGAGATCTTGGAAAGCCGGTTCCGCCTTTCAGCGGACCGGCTTTGATTTTTCGCTGTTTTTGACGCTTTCCCGCGTCTTTTCAAACACCGCGTACATCGGCGGAATGAAGGCGATTCCCACGAGCGTGGCGGCCAGCATTCCCCAGAACGAAGTCGTTCCGATGATGCGGCGGCTTTCCGCTCCGGCGCCCGTCGCAAGCAGCAGCGGGAGCACTCCGATGATGAAGCACCAGGCCGTCATCAGCACGGCGCGGTACCGGTAGTTTGCGCCGTTGATCGCCGACTGGGCGATCGATTTTCCCGCCTGGCGTTCGCGCATGGAAAATTCCACCATCAGGATCGTGCTCTTGGCGCAGAGTCCGATCAGCATGATGATTCCGAGCTGGGCATAGATGTCCAGCAGTTTCCCGCTGAGCCAGAGCGCCGCCGAGCCGCCCATCGTGGCGAACGCCACGGAAAGGATCACGGGCATCGGAATCGTCCACGATTCGTACTGCGCCACGAGGAACAGATATCCGAACACCACGGCGAGCGTCATCAGCAGCACGATCCGTCCGTTGTTGGCGCGTTCCTGGTAGCTCATGTCCGTCCAGCTCAGGGCGTACTGGTTCGGGAAGTCCTTTTCCACGAGCGACTCGATGGAGTCCATGATCTTCGTCGTGGAGGCTCCGGGCATGGGAATCACGGTGACTCCGGCCGAGAGGTTCTGGTTGAACCGTTCGAGCTTGCGCGCGCCGAGTTCCATGCGGACTTCCGCCAGCGCGGAAAGCGGCACGGGGTTCCCCGCGTTGTTCATCACGGTCATTTCCTCGAGCGCGGAAAGGTCCGATCGTTCGGGATTGTCGAGCTGGAGTTTGACCTTGAACGAATAGCCGTTGATGTTGAAGTCGTTCACATAAAGGCTCGCCATGCTGCTCTGGAGCGCGGTGAAGATGCGGCTCACGGGGACTCCCATGGCTTCGGCCTTGCCGCGGTCGATGTCGAGGAAGATCTGCGGGGTCTGCGCGCTGAAGGAGCTGAACGCGTACATCACGTCCGGCATGGCCTTCTTGTCGTTGAGGAGTCCGAGAAGTTTTCCGGTCCGAGCCTCGAACTGGCGCGGCGTGTCGGAGCCGGTCGTGCGGAAGGCGAACGTCACGCCGCCGGTCACGCCGAGCCCCTGGATTGCGGGGGGCTGGAATACGCGCACCTTGGCTTCCGGAATCGCCAGGCCGTCCCGCATCAGCCGGTCGCGGATCGAGGTGATTCCGAGCACGGCCGTCTTGCGCTTGTCCCAGTCATGGAGTGAAACGATCGCGAATCCCAGGTTTTCTCCGGAACCGCTCATGAGCGAATATCCGGAAACCGTCACCACGTTTTCCACGCCGGGGATCCGGTGCGCGATTCCGCTGAACTGCGCCATGGCGCGGGAAGTCCGCGCGAGGGAGGCGCCCTGCGGAAGTTCCAGTTCGCACAGCAGACTGCCCTTGTCCTCGTCGGGCAGGAATCCGCCGCGGAGCCCCTTCAGCAGGAACACGTTCGCGGCAAGCACCAGGACCACCAGAATTCCGGTCAGGAAAAACCGCCGGATCATGAAGCTCGAAAAGGCGATGTAGCCGCGCTTCGTCGCGCCGAGATAGGCGTCGAACCAGCGGAAGACGGCCAGTTTTGAACGCTTCTTCCCGTCCGCCGGCTTGAGGATCAGCGCGCAGAGCGCCGGGCTCAGGGTCAGGGAGTTGAACGCGGAAATGCAGAGCGCCACGCACATCGTGACGGCGAACTGGATGTAGATCGTCCCCACGATTCCCCCGTAGAATCCCACCGGCGCGTAGATCGCGCAGGAAACGAAGGTCGCCGCCAGCACGGGGCTCGTGACCTGCTTCATGCTCTTGACCGTGGCCTCCCGGGGCGGAAGGTTCTCCGTCTGGATCAGACGCATCGTGTTTTCCACCACCACGATCGCGTCGTCCACCAGCAGCCCGATCACCAGGATCAGTCCGAACATCGTGAGCACGTTGATCGTGAACCCGGAGATGTACATGAAGAAAAAGGTGCCGAGCAGGGAAACCGGGATCGCCAGCGCGGGCACCAGCGTCGCACGCCAGTCCTGCAGGAAGAGAAACGTGATGAACACCACGAGCACCAGCGTGATGACGAGCGTCCAGGAAATCTCCTTCACGTTCTCGATGATGTATTTGCTGGGGTCGTAGGTGTGGACCACGGAAACGCCGCTCGGGAAACGCTTCTGCAGCTCCTTCATCAGCTGCTTTGCGTCGCGCACGAGCTGGACCGCGTTGGCGCCGTCCTGCCGGTAGATCGCGAGCGCCACGCTGGGCTCGTTGTTGAAGCAGCCGTCCTCCGAATAGCGTTCCGCTCCGAGTTCGAGCCGCGCAATGTCGCCGAGCCGGATTTCTTCGCCCTTCGGTCCGGTCCCCACGATGATTTCGGCGAACTCTTCCGGACTTTTCAGGCGTCCCGTCGTATCCAGCTTCAGCTGGAGATAGGGGTTCGCCTTTTCTCCGCCGAGCGTGCCTGCCGCGGCGGGAATGTTCTGCGAATTGAGTTTTCCGATGACGACATCGGGGGAAAGTTTCAGATAGCTCATCCGGATCGGGTCGAGCCAGATCCGCATGCTGTAGTTTTTCTCTCCGAGAATTTCAACCGAGCCGAGTCCCTTCAGCCGCGCGAATGAATCCTTCACGTTCATGCGCACGTAGTTGGCCAGCTCCAGCTGGGAAAGCATGCTGCCGTCGGTCTGGAACGACCACACGCCCGCGATGTCCGTGGACTGCTTCTTCGTGACCACGCCGATCTGCTTCACGGTTTCAGGAAGCTGGGCTTCCGAACGCTGCACCGCGTTCTGCACGTTCACCTGCGCGATGTCCGAGTTGATGCCCGGACGGAACGTGAGCGTCAGCGTGTAGTTCCCGTTGTTGTCGCTTTCCGACTTGAAGTAGAGCAGGTCTTCGATTCCGTTCACCTGTTCCTCGATCACGCTCGCCACGGTCTCCGTGATCACCTGCGAAGTCGCTCCGGGATACATGGCCGTCACGCGCACCGTCGGCGGCGCGATCTCCGGGTATTCCGCGATCGGCAGCCTCGTCAGACACAGCGACCCGACCAGGACGGTCAGGATCGAAAGGACAAACGCAAATTTGGGACGCCGGATGAAAATTTCAGAAAACATGGGTTCCCCTCACTTCGATTCCGGATAGACCGGAGACACCGTCATCCCCGGGGAAACCTTGTGCATTCCGTCCGTGATGACCGTTTCCGTGCCGTCGAGCCCGGATCTGATGATCTGCAGTCCCTCCGGCGTGATGTTCCCCGCCGTGACGCTCCGGACCGACACCCTGTTCCCCTTGTCCAGGACATAGACGGTGTATCCCTTTTCCCCGGCGATCAGCGCCGAAGGCTTTACGGCCGGACGCATGGCTCCCTTTTCCGGACTTGTCAGGACGGTCACGAATCCGCCCGGAATCAGCCGGCGGTCCGCATTCTTGAATTCCACCCACATCGTGACCGAGTTCGTCGCGGGGTCGACCTTGTTGTCGATCAGCTTCACTTTTGCGGTTTCGGGGAAGGGCGTGCCGTCGGCCGTCAGCAGGCGGATTTCCCGGCTCTGCGCCGTCTTTCCGCCCCCGAAGTCGCGCCGGAACACGCGCTCGCTCAGACTGAACCGCACATAGATCGGCGAGATCATCACGATGTCCGTGAGCTTTCCGCCCTGCGGCGTGATCAGGTTCCCTTCCGAAAAGACGCTCTTGCCGATCACGCCCGTGAGCGGGGAATAAATCTTCGTATAGGAAAGAGTGTTCCGGGCGTCCAGAAGCTGCGCTTCGATCCTCCGGATTCCGGCGCGGGCCGAGGAAATTTCCATTTCCGCCTTGTCATGCGTCGAAACGGAAACGGCCCTGCTTTTCAGAAGCGTGTCGCTCCGTGAAAATTCGATCTGCGCATATTTGAGCTGGGCTTCGAGCTGCTGCTTTTCCGCCTCCAGCGCCGCGACAGACGCCCGGTAGGTCGTGTCCTCCAGCTCGTACAGCAGGTCGCCTTCCTTCACGGAACTTCCCTCGCGGAAATGGATTTTCAGCAGGTTCCCCGTCACACGCGGCATGATGTCCGTCTGCCTGACGGCTTCGACGAATCCCACATAGCGGCGCGGCGCTTCGGCGTTCACCATTGCAGTGCGTTCCGCGCGTACGGTCTGAATTGTTTCTCCGGCGTCCAGAACGGCGAACGCGGCGGCCGCAATCAGCGGCAGAATGATCTTCTTCATGTTTCCTCCAGCGGATTTTTTTCTATTCCCGCAAATAAGTTCTATTTAGAACTATTAATATAACATGAATCCGGCTGTTTTTCAAGCAGAATGCGGAAATATCTGCAAATATTTCCCTTGCAATTTGCTTTCCGGCGTGCTATGTTGATAGTCCGGTGAAAAGGTTCTACCAAAAACCAAAAAATTCAGGAGAACAGTCCGTGCGGGAGCTCACGCTGAATCTTTACAACATCACCCGGTGCACGCACAACTATTATGCGCGGCGGCTCGGGGAGCTTGGAATCACCATGGGGCAGTTCCCGTTCCTTCTCGGAATTGCGGAAAATGACGGCGTTTCCCAGGAAAAGCTTTCCGCCATGCTCGCCATCAGCAAAAGCACCACGGCCCTGATCGTGGGGCAGCTGGTGAAGGCCGGACTCGTCACCCGGGAAACCGATCTCGCCGACCGCCGGAACTTCTGCCTCCACGCCGCCGCAAAGACGCTGGAACTGGTGCCGAAAATCTATTCCGTGATCGACGAATGCCACAACATCATCACGGCGGGGCTTTCCCCTGCCGAACGGAAGACGTTCGAGACCCTCACGGGAAAGGTCCGCGTCACGACCGAGCGCGCGATCGGAAGAAAAAACAACAGCTGACAGGTCCGCCGGAAGTCCGTCACTCCAGGAAATATGGATTCGTCCACGCGGAAAGCCCGTGCGAATCCGTGATCCGGAAGCGCACCGGCGACCCCTTCGGAATGTACTTGGAGAGGTCGAACCGGAAGCTTGTGATTTCGCGCGTGGTGCCGGGGCCTTCGAAGTCCGGGACCGTGCCGCAGATCCCCCGCTGCCCGGTCGAAATCATGATGGCGCCCGTGCACGGCGTAAATTCGGCCTCGAAGATGGAGCCGTGCCGCCGGAGCGAATGGAACAGAGGCCCCTGCGAGGCGTAGAACGAGCCGGAGGCCAGCGCGGAGAGAAGTCCTTTCGCGGAACGGTCCTCCGCGGCGATCATCGTGAATCCGTGGAACAGGTCGCACGCGCTGTGGATGTCGTCCACGGCGATCGCGGGAACCACGGTGCCAGCTTCCGTCATTTCGTCCCACAGCTGTTCATCTCCGCTCTTGCCGATGTATCGGGTGGAGGAGTTGAAGACCTCGATTCCGACATAATTCCGCAGCGTCATGACGTCCGCCGACGTGAAGCAGCACCAGTGCGGATGCGCCACGAACACGATTCCGCCCGACTCCCGCACCGCGTCGATTGCGGCCTGCGGCGCGATGTCATGCGGAAGGTCGAAGTCTTCCGGGACTCCGAGCGCCAGAAAATGCCACCATATCTTCCGCGGTCCCGTCGGATGAATTTCGATCCCGGAAATCAGCGTCATGCCGTGTCCGTCGAGCTGGGAGACGCGGTTGGTCTTCCAGTGGTCGGAAAACGCGAGCGCGCCGTATC
>CAZHPP010000256.1:0-6089 GCA_964534535.1 uncultured Victivallales bacterium
ACCTCAAAAATCGAAAGCCGCCCCAAGGGGCGAGGTATTAACCCAGAAGAATAAATCATACAAAAGTCGCAAAAAATGACAGAAATGCTTGAATTCCCAATCTCCGGCTGTATTTTCAAAAAAACAGGAGAAGTTCCATGACGGAACACAATCCCAATTTTTTCAAGGAACTCAAAAATTTTCAGAAGAATGCAGCGGAAGGTTTTACCCTGAGCACGCGTTTGGCGGATCCGCAGTGTTCAACCCCGCCGCATCAGCACGACTTCGTGGAACTGGTCCTGATCCTGAAAGGCACCGGAAAACACGAAGCCGGTGGACTTGTCCACGACCTGCACAAGGGCGGAATTCTCGTGATCCCCGTCGGATGCATCCACCGATATTTCAGCGTGTCGCCCGATTTCGCCGTGCTGAACATCCTTTTCCAGCCGGAATCGCTGCCGCTGCCCCGGCTTGACATCGCGCTCATGCCGGGATTCTCCGCCGTCTACACAGGGAAGTCTCCGGACAAGGCGCCGTACGTTTGCTTCCGCTGCGGCGACGACCAGTCCGATTCCCTGATCGGCACCGCCATGGACCTCTGGCATGAAAACGAAACCCGTGCGTCCGGCTGTCATTTCGTCATTCTTGGATTGTTCATGACACTCCTGGGAAAACTCGCCAGAATCTATTCCGGCGGCGAAAAGGAGTCGGGCAAGCTGTATGTGAACGTGGCCGGCGTCCTCTCCTGGCTGAACGCGCATTACCATGAAGACGCCGACATCGCGCATCTCTGCCGGATCGCCGGAATGTCGAAATCGACCCTGATGCGGAATTTCCGGCGGGCGACTGGCACCACGCCGCTGCAGTATCAGGTGTCCTTGCGGATCGCAGAAGCCTCCCAGATGCTGCGGGCGACTTCGCTTGCCGTTTCGGAAATTGCGTTCAAGTCGGGGTTTGCGGACATCAATTATTTCGGGCGGTGCTTCAAGCGGGCGGCGGGCATGCCGCCGCGGGCATTCCGGAAAATGAATCCCGCCGGGAACGACAAGTCTTCCGGAAATTCCCCGGAATAATGCCGCCGGAAGTCCGCGTCCGCGGCACGAATGTTCATTTTTCCTGCATTCCGTCCTTGACAGATACAGAAAACGATGTATATTGTTCAGTAACGCGCGTTACCATGATGAAATGTGCATAAAAACAGAAAACAGGTAACATGCGTAATCATAAATATGGAGGTGCCATGGAAGAACGCAGGATCGGAACACTCATCCGGTGTGCGGATGTGACGGAGGAACGCCTGAGATTCTACCGCCGGGCGGGGATCGGCGCACTGCAGATTGCCGGAGCCTATGAGCCGTGGCTCGGTCCGGAGAAATCGGCCGCGGATGCGTCGGATTCCATGTTTGCCCTGTTCGGAAGGCACGGACTCGAGGTGCCGAGCATGTTCCTGTCGTTTCCGAATCAGGACTGGTCGCATCCGGAAACGGGTGTGGGACTTGTGCCCGAATCCGCACGCACGGAACGCATGATTCTTTCCTGCCGGCAGATGAACTGGGGGAAAAAATATGGAATCCGGGATGTTGTCTGCCACGTCGGATTTATTCCGGAAAAGGAGGATGCGTTTTCCGCGCGGCTGATTTCCGACCTGAAGCAGCTGGTGCGCTTTGCCGCATCGAACGGACAGAACTTCCTGTTCGAAACAGGCACGGAAACGGTCGCGGGACTCGGCCGCACGCTCGAACGGATCGGGGAACCGAACGCGGGCATCAATCTCGACCCCGCCAACCTGCTGTTCTACGACCGCGACGATCCGTCTGTCCTGCTTGACAGACTTTTCAAATATGTGAAGGCCGTACACTGCAAGGACGCCGTGAGACCTGCGTCCGGCGAAAAGCACGGACACGAAACAGTGCTCGGAAAAGGCGGAACGCACTTTGCCGACATTCTCAGACGCATGATCCGCTGCGGATTCAAAGGCGAACTCATCATTGAACGGGAACTTCCCCTCGGCCCCGAACAGGAAAAGGACGTTGCGGAAGCCGTAAAATACATAAACAGCATCATTGAAGGAGCTTGAGGACTATGGTAAGAATCGGAATCATCGGGGCAGGGCGCATGGGAAACTGTCATGCCGGCAATCTCGCAAAACTTAAAAACGCATGTCTTTCGGCAGTCTATGACATCAATCCGGAAAAGACGGCTGCATTCGTCAAGACATATCCCACTGCTAAAATATGCAAAAGCGCAAAGGAGCTTGTCGAAAGCCCTGACGTCGATCTGGTCGTCATAACATCTCCGACGTACTGCCATCCTGAGGGAATAAAGCTCGCCATGGCCACGGACAAGCCGATCTTCTGTGAAAAACCGCTCTGCCGCACGGAAGCAGACCTCAAAAAACTTATCCCGATGATCCGGAACTATAAGAACATGTTCGCAATCGGATTCGTCAGACGCTATTCCGCCGGAGCAATCATGATGAAAAAAATGCTTGAAGAAGGCAAACTCGGCAAACTGATCTGCGGATCGATCCAGTGCACGTTCGGCGGATTCAAGCGCGAATGGGGCGACTGGTTCGCCGACTATGAAAAGTCCGGCGGCGTGATGCTCGACATGCTCGCACACCACTGCGACCTTCAGAACTGTTTCATCGGACAGCCGGAAAGCATCTATGCAAAGGCGCTCATGCTTGACAAAAAGTCACCCAAACCGTACGACTATGTGAGCGCAACGGCAGTGTTCAAGAACGGATATTTCAGCAACATGGAATGCTCCTGGCTCCGTTCCGGCCCAGGTGACACCTATATGGTCGTCCACGGCGAAAAGGGGTCGCTCAAGCTCTCCGACCGTGAAGGCCTGCTGTTCTACGAGCCGGGAAAAGAACCGGAAAAGATCAAACTCGATGATGCCGCAATTACCGGACATCTTCAGGAAACGGTCGGCGGCGACATGTATGCCAATGAAATGTCCGTGATCGTCGACTGCGTTGAAAACCATAAAAAACCTTATGCCGTTGGCGAAGACGGAATCGCCGCCATGAAATTCTGCCTCGGCATGATAAAATCCGCGGAAACGGGGAAAGTCGTGAAGTTCAAATGAAAATCACAAAAGCGTCCGATTTCAATGAAATGAGCCGCATCGGCGCAGAGATCATCCATACGGCGGTCATGTCAAAACTCTCGAAGGGCGAACCGTTCAATCTGGGACTCGCCACCGGCAACACCATGATCCAGCTCTACGAGCTGCTCGCCGGAATGTTCAACGCCGAAAAGGCCGACCTTTCGAAGCTCCAGACCTGGAACCTCGACGAATATGCCGCGACCGAACACTCGCCCGTTCCGCACGACCATCCGCTGAGCTACTGGAAGTACATGCACGAAAATCTGTTCAACCGTTTCCTCCCGGAGCGCAATTTCAGGGAGTGCCAGGCGCATTTCCCCGATCCCGCCGATCCGGCGTCGTTCGACAGGGCCCTGGCAAAGGCGGGCGGACTTGATCTCCAGCTCCTCGGAATCGGATTCAACGGACACATCGCGTTCAATGAACCGATCTCAGCGAAGGAGATCACTGCGGAAGCCTTCGGAAAACTCCCGACCCGAGTGATTTCGCTCACAAAACGCACGCTCGACACCAATTCCAGACTCACGGCCGGTGGGAAATATGACCTCGTTCCGCGCCATGCCGCCACGATGGGAATGAAGCAGATCCTCCAGTCGAAGCGCGAACTCCTGCTTGCCTGTTTCGCCGAACAGGAGGAGCCTCTCAGAAAAATGCTCCGTGACCGCAAGCCGACTTCCGAACTCCCGGCGTCCTATCTGGTCGTTCACAAGGATTTCGAACTTGTCTATACGGCGGACAAGATCAATCTGGACGGCATCAAGTGAGAATCAGATTTGAACACTGCCGGCTCGTCTCGCCCGGGATTGACATCCCGGACGGGACCCTTGCCGTTTCGGAAGACAGAATAGAATCGGCCGGAAATCAATCGCTTTCCGGCGCGTTTGACAGAACGCTCGACATGCGCGGACTCATCGCAGCGCCCGGATTCATCGACATCCATTCCCATGGACGCTCGAACTTCGATTTCTGCGACGGCACAGCTGAAGCCTTCGAAACGATCGGACGCGGCAAACTTCAGGACGGCGTGACGGGATTCCTTGCCACCAGCCTGACCGTTCCCCGGGACGACCTGCGGACGCTCTGCCGCATCGCGAAGGATTATGCGGAAAACGTTCGCGACGGCGCCGGACTTCTCGGAATCCATCTCGAGGGTCCGTTCATCAACCCTGAATGCGCCGGTGCGCAGAACCCCGCTTTTCTCAAGAAGCCGGATATTGCGCTCGTCGACGAGATGAACTCAATCTTTCCAGTGAAAAAGGTCACGTTCTCTCCCGAACTTGAGGGCGGGTTTGAGCTCACCAGTGCGCTTGCCTCGCGCGGAATCATGCCGTCGGGCGGACACTCCAAGGCTGATTACGAATGCTTCGTCAGAAACCGCAATGCCGGAATGAAGCATCTCACGCATTTCTGCAATGCGATGACGCCTCTCCATCACCTGCGGTTCGGAATGGTCGGCGGCGGACTCATGAGCGACGACGTGTTCGTGGAAATGATCTGCGACGGCGTGCATCTCTGCGATCCAATGATTCAGATGATCGCAAAACTCAAGACCGCGGAACGCATGATGCTGATCACCGATTCCATGCGCGCTGCGGCCATGCCGGATGGAAAGTATTTGCTCGGCGGCCTGCCCGTGACCGTGAAGAACGGCCGCGCCACGCTCGAATCCGGTGTGGTCGCCGGAAGCACACTGCGGTATTTCAACGGCCTCGGACGGCTCGTGCGCCTGACGGGGCTCCCGCTTTGCGAGGCGATCCGGACGACAAGTCTGAACCAGGCGCTCTCGCTGAATCTGGGGCTTCGCGGAAAACTTGAAAAAAATTATTTTGCTGATATTGTATTCCTCGACGGCGAACTCAAGCCGCGGATGACCGTCCGCGGCGGAAAAATTCTCTGGGAGAACAGATAAGTTGGGCATCACATCGGCGGAAATAGCAAAACTTGCGGGCGTTTCGCGTCCCGCCGTGTCGGCCGCCCTGAACGGCCACTTCAAAAAGATCTCGCTCGAAAAACGCGAGAAAATCCTTGCAATCGCCCGCGACCTCCAGTACCGTCCGAACCGCGCGGCGCTGTTCCTTGCAAGAAAGCCCACGCGGAACATCGGAATCGTGTCGAGCCCGTTTATTTCCGCCATATACAGCGTGCTGCTCACCCATATCTCCATGCTGCTTTCGGAGGCCGGATACACGGGTTCCATCGTGCTGCCGGGAAGCAAGTCGGAGGAACTTGAGGCCTTCCGGAATTTCGAATCGTCCGGCTGCGACGGCATCATCGGCGCATATCTGCTGAACGATGTGCATGAACTCAGGAAAAGCGTGGGAATCCCGATGCTCAGCATGTCGCCGTATCCCGGACAGTACGAACTCCGAGTGGATCTGCGCATGGCAATGAAGCTTTCCGTCGGACACCTGAAGAAGCACGGACACAGCCGGATCGCGCTGCTTGTGCCGGAAAAATCCATGTCGCCGCTTCAGGTGGAGGGATATCTTGAGGCCGTCGGAACCGGCCCTTCCTATTTTCTGGAGGCCACGGCCAACCCGCATTTCAAAGAAGATCTGTATTCGCTTCTCAAACGCTCAAAAGTCACGGCCTTCGCCGCGACGGGCGACCTGCTCGCGGCCCGGTTCAGGCGATTCCTGCATGAAAACGGCATACGCGTGCCGCAGGACGCCGCGCTGGTCGGGTTCGACGGCAATGCCTTCGACGAGGCGTTTCTTTCCCCGCTGACTTCTGTGGTATTCCCCGCCGGGAAGGTCGCCGCGCGCGCCGTGGATCTGCTGCTTGGAAAGATAAGGAATCATTCCACGGAGTTTCTCCGGAAGCCGGAACTGATCGTGCCGAAACTTTATATCGGCAGTTCCTGCGGATGCACTCCGGCGCCCGTCGGAAAATTCTCGTGGTCGGGACAGAAGCTCACGCTGGAATGAGCTTTCTCCACGTCCCCCGGGAACCGGCGTCCGTTACGGCCGTTTCGCCGGTTCGTCGGCGGGCTG
>CAZHPP010000257.1:0-6049 GCA_964534535.1 uncultured Victivallales bacterium
GAGCGGGGGAAGCGGCGCAGAATCCGGCAAGAAGAATCCAGACCAGATATTGTTTCATGAATGAGGCTCCTCTGCGGCTGCCGCCAGGTGGCGGACGGCCGGCATTCCGGACCTCTTTCCCCTGACAGCGCGGAACATGAACGGTTCGCCCGGGAGCAGCGTGATCCCATTGTCGTTCCAGAGGACGCCTTCCGACTCCAGCGCGACGAAGAACGCCGGGGCGTCCGAAGATGCTTCGAACGAATCGTCCGCGATCTTTTTCAGCTTGATTTCTGCCGGAGCCAGTTCACTTTTCTTGAACGGGACAAAGAAAAAGTCGTTCCGGCAATCCCCCATTTCCAGATGGATGAAATATTCTGCGGAAGACCTGATCTTCCAGCTTCCGAGCCGGACGGATGCCTGAGCCGGAATTTCCGCTGAAAAAGTCTCTTCCTTCAAAACTTTTCCGGCAAAATTCATGAGCCGGACTCTCAGTTTTCCGGAATATGCCCTGAGTTCATCGCTGACGGCATAGAAATCGACGGAATCGGCTCCCCCCGGCCTCGCCGTGACCAGCACCGGCGCATAGAAGCGTTTCGCCGCATAATGCAGAAGTTTCCATTCGCCGTAATAGTCAATGCTGGACCACGAGGCGACCGGCCAGTTGTCGTTCAGTTGCCAGTAGAGGGTTCCCATGCAGCGAGGCTTCAGGGGGCGCCAGTATTCGATTCCCGTCTTCATCGCCAGAACCTGCTGGACCTGGCTCAGATAGATGAAGTTTTCAAACCCGTTCGGAAAGCGGAAATACCGGGAAAACATTTCGATGATCTTCGAGTTTCCGGCTCCGTTTTTCTGATGATGCTCCATGATCGGATCGGTGACGTTTTTCCCGCCATATTTCTTCACGGTGGAAAGAGCCGGGAAAGACTGGAATCCGAACTCGGAACAGAAGCGCGGCCTGACGGAATAATAGGCATCGAAACTCTTTCCGGAGTGCCAGACCTGCCAGTAGTGCATGTCCCCGCGGGAATCGTCGTCCCAGTGTCCGATGCCGGATTCGGGGCCGTTGCATGGCGAAGAAGGCCAGAAGACGCGCGTCGGATCGGCGGCTTCGGCCATCCGCCGGACTCCCTGATTGAAGCGGTCATAATTGATTGCGTACGGCAGGTCATTTTCACAGCTGACATGGAGTTGTCCGGAAACTTCGTTGTCACCGCACCACATCGCGATGCAGGCGTGATCGCGCAGGCGCTTGACCTGATATTCAAGTTCCTGCGAGACATTATCCATGAAATATCTGCAGGAAGGATACTGCATGCATGCGAACATGAAGTCGTGCCAGATCAGAATGCCGAGTTCGTCGCAGAGTTCGTAGAAGATTTCGTTTTCGTACTGACCGCCGCCCCAGACCCGGAGCATGTTCATGTTGGCCGCGGCGGCATCGCCGAGCAGACGGCGGTAGCGTTCCGGCGTCATGCGGGAAGGCATGGCGTCGCAGGGAATCCAGTTCGCACCTTTGGCAAAGACGTCTGTGCCGTTGACGCGGAATGTCATGGCGCTTCCGGCTTCGTCGGGAGTCTGAATCAGTTCGAGCGTGCGCAGTCCGATTTTATGGGAAACGGTATTTCCTCCGCACGAGGCCTTGAGCTCGTAAAGCTCCTGACTGCCGTATCCCCTGGGATTCCAGAGGCGCGGATTCCGGACGGTGAATTCGGTGCTGACGACATGTCTGCCTGAAACTTTACGGGTTTCTCCGTTGAATTCAAACGTCACATCGTGTCCGGCGGAGTCTTCGGCGAGTTCGGCCGTGACTTTTATGGTGCAGACGCCCTTTCCATGGCACTGTTCGGAATAGAGGTGTTCAATCCGGCAGCCGTCGCAGCTTTCCAGATACATCCTGCCGTAAAGTCCGCAGACGGCGAGCGAAATTCCCCAGTCCCAGCCCGAATGGCATGCCACCTTGCGGATCAGATTCATGTGCGGAATCGTGTTGAGTCGAATCCAGCCTGCGGGAAAGTGAAGTTTTTCCGCTTCTTCTGCGGCGATCGGTCCGGGCGGAAGAATGGTCACTGAAATGGTGTTTCCCCCGGGCTTCAGCAGCGGCTTGACCTCGGCGCGGAAGCGTGCAAACATATTGCGGCTGGATCCGGCTGTTTTCCCGTTGATGCGGATTTCCGCGAAAGTGTCGACGGAATCCAGATTCAGAAAGACGGACTTTGCCTTGAGAAAATCTTCGGTCAGCTCGAAATCCCGGGTGAAGGTCCAGGTTTCCGCATTGACCCACTGGACAAGATTTTCATTGCATCCGGAATAGGGATCGGGGATTTTCCCCGCGGCGAGAAGCGCGGAATAGTCGTCGCCGGGAAGTTCCGACGGGACTTCAATTTTTTTGCCGTCGGAAAGATTCCATCTGCCTGAAAGATCGAACGTACTCATGACTGCGATATTTCCTCCTGCTATTCCAAAACGAGCGGTATGAATCTTGAAGAATCCTGCCTTCCGGCGACGCCGCCGCACAGGTCGAGCCAGTAGGGCGCACTTCCCAAGGCGGGATTGTCGAGGTTGAAGATGACGAGGCCCAGGCTCAGAAAATCGTGCTTTCCGATTTCGCTCCACGGGATCGCGGCTTCATAGATTGTCATGCTGTTTTTCCGGATGACGCTGTGCGGCCAGTGCCGGATTCCCGCGGTTTTCCCGAGAAGACGCTGGATTTCCGGGCCTTTTGCCGTGAGGGCAAGCGCGAAATTGAGCGTGCTGATACAGAAATCGGCGGGTGGGCGCAGGGCCTCCGGCAGTTCGTCCTTTGTGCCGAATGCGAACTGGAGGGCGTCGCCGCGCCAGAGGTCGGAACCGTTCCATAACTGGACATGCACCGGGTCGTCGACTCTGGCTCCGATGTAAAGATATTCTGCATCGTATCCGAGGAAACAGTCGGCGGAAATATTATGTCCGTTCGGATTGAATGAGGTCTTGAAATAGCATTTTTCCTGCTGGAGAGCTTCCTTCGGCTGGATGTTTTCCGGATATCCGAGCGTGAACTTTGAGGCTTTCGCAAACCATGAGCCGGAACCGTCAAAAACCGGCTTCCCCGCGAGACGCGGCACCCGGAGGAAAGTTCCTTCGACCGGGACCGGATGTCCGGCCAGGAGAAGTTCACCCTTCGGAGCATCGACTTCAAAAGTATTGACCTTTCCGGGGAGGATGCGCAGCGTTTTTCCCGCCATCACGGTGTTTTTCATTTCTTTTGAACCGCTGCGGATGTAGACGCGGAGCTTTCCCGGAGCGACCCGTTTTGCCGCAGCTGTGAACTCCGGCTGATTGGCTTCGACGGCTTCGCCCATGGCTTTTTCCATGCCGGGAGCCTGGAGTGTAAGATAGACCGGCGCCGGACCGATGACAATTTCATTCTGTCCGGCGGTGAGTTCCCGTTCCGCGCCGTAGAGGTCGGTCAGCAGAGTTTTTGCCGGAAGAGTGATCCGGAATTTCTGCGCCTCGGCCGGATTCCAGACCGCGGCCAGAGTCGAACCGTCCGGCTTCGTGAAGAGATACGCATAAATCTTTCCGTTCGAGGAGATGATTTCCTTTTTGAATCTTGCAAAGGAAAGCTGATGTGCCGCCGTCGCATACATGGCACCGCCGGGGAGAGGCACATAATGAAATGTCCTGCCTTCGACGACCGGTTTCCAGATTGTGGTCATGCAGAGAGCGGAATCGGGCGTATCTGGAGTGATTCCCCAGTTCAGCGCGGGCATATGGAGCTCGAAGGAGGCGACCGGTCCCGCGCGGCAGATGATGATGGTCCGGGCCGTGAGTTCTGCCTGTTCCCGGGCCATGCCGCCGTCGAACGCATCGCCGTAACTGATTGCGTATCCGGTCTCATCGTTTGCAATCATGCGGTCCTTGCCGAGCGATTCTGCCAGCGCGGAGGATTCCCGCAGGAAGGACATCAGTCCGGCTTCCGGCTTCATGTAATTCCCGAGCGTCATGTTCCAGTTTCCCGTGTAGGCGTCGATCAGATAATAGTCGAAGTCTGCGGCCAGATCCGAAAGCACGGTCCGTTCGACCGTGTTCGTATAATTCTGCATGTTGTTCCCTCCGGTGCCGAAGCGGATTGCAGGATCGATTTTTTTGACTGTCCGCGAGACCATGCGCGTGATGATGACCTGGTTTGCCATGGCTTCGCTCCAGGTTCCGGCATACTTGTGCTTCATCATGGCGCTGGAGGGGATTTCCTGCTGGACGCTCCAGTTCGCAATGCGGCCTTTTGTCTTTTCCGCGAACAGCTTTACAAAATTCTGAAGGGAGTCCAGCAGCCTGTCGTTCATGACAGGGCGGCCTTCGGCGAGTTCCTGTTCCGAACGCACCGCGGAGCGCGGAATGCTTGCGCCGATGCAGGCGGAAAGTCTGAAGTCCTTCGAATCCAGGTATTTCTGATAACGGTCGAGATTGTATTTCAGGAGGAATTCCGGAGAACGGTCCTTTCCCGGAGTGTTCCAGTGAAGTTTCAGACTGACTCCGCCGGCGCCGACGCGCTTGAACCCGTCATAAAGTTCCGGAGATACTCCGAAGCCCATCTGAAAGAACGGATCGCGTTCCGCAAACGGGCGGCTTACGGCGAACGCCCCCTGGATCATCTGAGACTTTATCCCGTCCGCATAGAGTTCGGCTTCGACGACATAATAGCCGGTTTTCTGACCGGGGATCGTAATTTCAGATTTGAAGTTCTGCCGCGGGACGGAGTGGACCGTGTTTCCCGAACCGTCACGCACCTTCAGGGAATATTCCAGATTCCGGGAAGCCGATTCCGCAGCGAGCCGGAACCGTACCGGCTCGCCCGGCGAAAAAAAACCGAGCGTCCCCTGCGGGATCAGCAGCACATGCTTCACGCTGGAATTGTAGGATTTCCGGAATGTCTGTCCGTTTGCAGGAGATTCTTTTTCCTGAATGCGGATTTCGTCGAACCAGACCGTGCCTTTGCCCTGGATGCTGAGATGCACCTTGATTTTTGAGGCTTTCAGTGCGGCCGTGCTGAATTCCAGACGCCCGCATTTCCAGTCGAAAGTTCCGGTTTCAGGCAGGCCTTGTTCATTCGCGACCGCGCGGCGCCAGCTTTTATTACCTTCCAGCATGATCCGGGCGCCGAGTTCCGTTCCGTTTTTTGATTTTCCGGATTCGATCTTCTCTCCGCGGATATAGAATGAAGTGGTGTAGGACGAATTGGGCTTGAGTTCCACCGTTCTGGAAAGCGTTGCGCCGTCGGAAAGCTTTGCGGAGCAGGTTTTTGAGACCTTGACGGAGGCATCGGCGGAAACGCCTTTCCCCGGACGGCTCCAGCCCTTCAGGTCCGGCGTGATCTCAAGTTCGATTGCGAAAGCGGAGGCGCAGAAAAGCGCCAGCCATGCGGAGACGGTCCATTTCATGAAGAAAACCTTTCTGTTTGCTGTCTGATTCAGAAGTTGAGAGAGACTCCGGCAGTCCGACGATAGCCGCAGTACTGCGGTTCGTCGCTTGTCAGAGCCCAGTAAAGTTTTGTCGCATTGTTTGGCCCGAGCATCAGCTCCGCCGGACGCTGCAGCATGACATGTCCGTCAATGTAAAGCACATTGGCCCGGCCGGGCGCCGTGTAGGCAGGCGATGTGGTTTCCTCGGCGGAACGGGCATCATAGCTGCCGTGTTTGTACCCGATCTGGCTTGTGGAACCTAGAATAGCACTGTTATAGCAGTAGTACCGCAGAGAATCCGCGGCAAAAAGGACTTTGGAAGCCGTGACGACGCAGGTCAGCTTTCGGGCATAGCTGTCCCATGATGTCCCGGATCGGCATATGCCTGTGACCTCTCCCAGACAGTATTTTGCCTGTACATAATATTTATTTGTATAGGAACCGAATGGCGTCTTTTCCGCCGGACAGTCAAAGGTGCCGCCGGCGGCGATGTAACCATCGTCCATCCGGAGGTTTGCACCGTAATTGCGTTTTCCGCCGTATCCTCCGAGGATTCCACACCAGGCGCGTCCGGGATCCCCGGTACAGTTTTTGTCATTGCCCTGGGCTCCTGGAATGACCCAGTCTTC
>CAZHPP010000258.1:0-6019 GCA_964534535.1 uncultured Victivallales bacterium
ATTCTTTGCCATCACGGCTTTTCGAAGGATGTCTATTCTCCCCGTGGTGAATCTCCTTTTGAAAAATCGCTGCGGGACTACAAATATTCGGCGGATGCGGTGATTTCTGCCGCCGATCCGGAGATCATGGCTGAAATCAGGCGTATTCTCGATTCGGATCCGCGGGGGAACATGTTCCTTGGAAAGATCAGTCCGCTGGTTCTGATGCCGTCGGAACTGAAGCAGACGGAAAAACATTTTTACGGCGGAATGCTTCTGCGGCTGTTCTACAGCGCATTGATCGATGCGGACCGTCTTGACGCGGCGGGCCGCACGGCGTCCGTTTTCCATGACTGGCCGATGCTTTCGGAGCGTCTGGAACGCAGGCTCGCCGCATTCGGTTCCGAAACGAAAATAGCCGGAATCCGTTCGAGAATTTCAGCGCAATGCCTGGCCGCGGCTGCAAATCCTTCCGGAAGGGTCTACCGTCTGACGGTTCCGACGGGAGGCGGCAAAACCCTTGCCGTGCTCCGTTTTGCGCTGGCCCATGCCGCAGAACACAATCTTTCACGGATCATTTACGCCGCGCCTTTCCTGAGCATCCTTGAACAGAACGCGGATGTGTTCCGGAACAATCTGGAGGATCCGCAGGGCCGTTTCGTGCTGGAGTGCCACAGCAATCTTCTTCCGGAACGCGAAAATTCGGAATACGGCAGACTTTCGGAAAACTGGGACTCCCCGGTGATCTGCACTACCTTCGTCCAGCTGCTGAATGCCATGTTTTCCGGAGAAAGCCGATATGCGCGGCGGTTCCACCAGCTTGCGGAATCCGTGATTATCGTCGATGAAATTCAGAGCCTGCCGCTCAATATGATTTACATCTTCAACAATGCCGTAAATTTCATTGCGCAGAAGCTCGGTTCGACCGTGGTCCTGTGTTCGGCCACGCAGCCGGAGCTGGATAAGCTCCAGGACAGGGAATGCGGTGTCATGAAACTTGCCGAACAGCCGGAAATCGTTCCTGACATCCCCGCGCTTTTCTGTTCGCTCAGACGTGTTTCCGTCGAATATCGGCCTGAAATCGACACCGATGAAAAAGCTGTTCCGTTTTTCCGTTCCCTTGCGGCACAGCACGGCTCCGTTCTTGTCGTGGTCAATACGAAAAAGCATGCAGCCGGACTCTTTTCCATGACCAGAAGTCCGGAATTCGACGTGTTCCATCTGAGCACGAACATGTGTCCGGCGCACCGCAAATCCGTCATTGATAAAATCAAAAAACGCCTGGACCCGAAAACTCCGCAGGAAGCGGGAAAACCGCTGATCGTCATTTCGACAAGTCTGATCGAAGCAGGCGTGGATATTTCCTTCCGTTCCGCTGTGCGTTATCTCTGCGGGCTGGATTCTGTGGCCCAGACCGCCGGAAGGTGCAACCGCAGCGGCGAAACCGCGCTCGGAAACGTGTATATTCTCCCGAATCCGCCGGATGTGACGCTTTCCGGATTCGTGAAAAGCTGTGCGGACGCAACCTCGACCGTCCTGATCCGGTTCCGGGAAAATCCGGAACGGTTCGATCATGACATGCTGAATCCGCTGCTGCTCGGCGAATATTACAGGGAGCTTTATCAATACAAAAGCGAGGACATGAAGTATCCGGTTACGCTCGAAGACGGAATCCGTGACACGCTGCTCCGGCTCCTTTCCACGAACGATAAATCCATCGGCGCATGCAGTCAGCAGACGGGCGTTCAGATCAGACCGGAATATTTCGCCGGTGCCTATTCCTCTGCGGGCGAAGCATTCCATGCGATCGACGATTTCTCCGCCGGCGGTGTTGTCGTTCCCTATGAAACAGAGGGAGCCCAGCTCATCAACGCGATCTGTTCCGAATCCGATCCCCTGAAACTGAATCAGCTTCTCCGGGAAGCCCAGCGCTTTTCCGTGAACGTTTCGGATCGGACTCTGGAAGAATGGAGGAAAAACGGTGCTGTCCACGAAACGGCGTTTGGCGTCATGTTCCTCGATAAAGAATATTATAATGATGAAATCGGGATCACAATCGATCCCGGAAAAATGGAGGTGTATCATATATGAAGGGAAGAAAGAAACCGAAAAAATTGAAGAAAGGAGGCGTGTGTCTTGAACAACATCGTCTGTTTTGAAGTGAGCGGGCGCTATGCCCTGTTCACGGACCCGTTTTCCAAAACGGGGGGAGACAAATGCTCGTACCAGATTCCCACGTACGAGGCCCTGGCCGGAATCGCGCGGTCGATCTATTGGAAGCCGACCTTCCTGTACCGGGTCCTCCGGGTGCGTGTGATGAATCAGATCCGGACGGAAAGCAAGAGCGTCAAGCCGCTGAAGATGAACGGCGGAAACACGCTCGCGATCTACAATTATCTGAAGGACGTCCGCTATCAGGTGGAGGCCCGGATCGTCTGGAACACTTCGCCCGGTGCGGCGCGCTACGCAAAGGACCGCATCGACGGCAAGCACTACACGATCGCGCGCCGCATGGTCGAAAAAGGCGGACGCCGCGACATTTTTCTCGGCACGCGCGAGTGTCAGGGGCTGGTCGTCCCGTGTGAATTCGGCGAGGGCAAAGGCGCATACGACGGACATGGCGAGCTTGCGTTCGGCGTGATGTTCCACAGCTTTGCCTATCCGAGCGAGACCGGGAAGGACGAACTCCGCACCCGCTTCTGGCGTCCCGTGATGAAAGACGGCATCGTCGAGTTCATCGCGCCCGAACAGTGCGACCCGGAAATGACGCGCTTCATCCGGAAGATGACGCCGGAGTATGTGAGATCGTCCGGACTGGAAGAGCCCTCGCTGAAGGCGGAGCTGGAGGAGGCGGAACATGAGCTGGCTTGAGGCATTGTACCGCACCTATGAGGCCAATGCGGAACACGCGGGCGTGAAGGACGAATCCTCCGCCGTGCTGATTCCGCCGTTTCACACCTCGAAGAATGCTCAGATTTCCGTGATGGTCGACATGGCTGGAAACTTCAAAAAAGCCTCGTTGATCGACCACAGGGAGGATCAGGAAAAAGTGATCCCGTGCACGGAGGACTCGTCCGCAAGAACGAGCGGGCTCAGTCCGCACCCGCTGTTCGAATCCCTGCAGTATGCCGCCGGCGATCTGGCCGTGTGCGCAAAGCCGTATCTTGATTCCGTCCAGGACCCGAAAAAGCGTGCGAAAGCCGAAAAGGCTCTGAACGAAGCGAACGAACTGTATCTGAAGCAGCTTGGCGGCTGGTGTGCTTCCCCGGAGAAGAATCCGCTGGTCTGTGCCGCATATTCCTACCTCGGAAAGAAAACGCTGGTTCACGACCTTGTTTCCGCGGGAATCGTTCCGGTCGACGCAGCGGGAAACGTCTGCTTCCTGAAGCCGAAAGCGGAGAAGGGCAAGCGCGGAAATCCGCTGTTTTCCCTGTTCCAGGGCGATCTTTCCAAGGCGTTCGTCGTGTTCGAGGTCTACCGCACCGACGGAACTTCCGTCAGACTGTATGAAGACTTCTCCGTCCGGAAGAGCTGGATGGATTACAGTCTCCGGTGCTCCGGAAAGACTTCTCCAGTCGGTTTCTGTCAGATTCTCGGGAAGACTGCTCCCCTTGCCGAACTCCATCCGCAGAGGATCCGCAATCCGGCCGACGGCGGCAAACTGATTTCCGGGAACGACAATGCGAACTTCACGTTCCGCGGACGTTTTGAAACACCGCTCGAAGCCTGCGGGATCAGCACCGAAGTCACGCAGAAGGCGCATTCGGCGCTGCGCTGGCTCCTGAAAAAACAGGGGTACAGCGACGGTACCCAGTACATCGTCGCGTGGGCGGTCGATCCGGATGTCTCGGTCCCCCAGCCGACGGGAAACACCTCGGAACTGCCATCGCTTGAAGATGCGGACGCCGTGTCTCATGCGCCTGTCGGAATCGGCACGGCCGAGGCCGCGGCAAAGGCGCTTGACCGGCTGATCGCAGGCTATCACGCCAGGCTGAACCCGAAGCATCTCTGCGTGATCATGCTTGATTCGGCCACGCCCGGAACCATGGCGGTCAAGTCATGGCGCGAGCTCGAAGGCTGGAACTACCTCGACAACATCGAAAACTGGCACAGAAACTGCGCATGGCTCCAGAATTATTCCAAAGACAAGGTGTTTTACGGCGCGCCGTCGCCGCGGGACATTGCGTTTGCGGCATACGGCAGCACCATGAAGTTTGACGATCCCAGACTCAGGTCTTCGGTCGCCCGGCTTCTGCCGTGCATTCTGGACGGTGCGCCGATCCCGCGCGACTTCGTTGAAAACGTGATCCGCCGCGCCTCGAATCCGTGCGCCGTGGATCCCTGGGAGTTCCGCAAAACGCTCGGCATTGCATGTTCGCTTTATCGGTATTATAAATCAAAGGAAAGGACTTACACAATGGCTCTTGACACATCGCTCAAAAGCCGGGACTATCTCTTCGGCCGTCTTCTGGCCGCAGCGGATTATCTCGAATCGTCCGCTCAGGACGCTGCCGGCGAAAGCCGCCCGACGAATGCTCTGCGGATCATGCCGTTCTTCACGGAACGCCCCGCTTCCGCATGGAATACGCTTTATAAGGATTTGAATCCGTATATGGAACGCCTCCGCGCTAACAAGCCCGGACTTTTTGTAAATCTTGAAAAACTGTTCGAAGAAATCCACACGGCATTTGACCCTCGTGATTATGTTTCGGATTCTCCGCTTTCCGGCGAGTACATCCTCGGATATTACTGCCAGAAGGCTGCGTTCTTCACGAAAAAGGCGGAAGCCCCTGTTTCCGCTGAAAAGTCTCAGACAACCGCTCAGAATTAATTCAATATCAAGGAGAAAAAATTATGGCACTCAGCAGCAAGATCGATTTCGCAGTCGTGTTCAGCGTCAATCATGCCAACCCCAACGGCGACCCCCTCAACGGGAACCGCCCGCGCACGACCTACGAAGGCTACGGCGAGGTTTCTGATGTTTGTCTCAAGCGCAAGATCCGCGATCGGCTCATGGACCTTTATGCGAAAGACAAGAAGGCCGGCAATGATGTGTTCGTCCAGTCCGATGACCGCAAGATCGATTCCTTTGCGACCCTCAAGGACCGCGCCGAATCCGTCCTGAAGGGCATCACTTCTCCGGAAAAATATGTCGAGACCGCCTGCAGGACATGGTTCGACGTCCGTTCCTTCGGTCAGGTCTTTGCATTCAAGAAAGGCGGAAAGAAAGGCAAGAAGGGCCAGGAGCCGGAAGCAGCATCCGATACTTCTGCGGAAGACGCGTCTGCCGACTCTGTTTCCAAGGGAATCCGCGGCCCGGTCACGGTCCAGTCCGCCTTCTCCGTCAAACCCGTCAGCGTGACGTCGCTTCAGATCACGAAGAGCGTCAGCAACGAGGGCGACGGCACGAAGCGTTCCTCCGACACCATGGGCATGAAGCACCGCGTGGATTCCGGGGTCTACTGCTTCTTCGGCGCGATCAGCCCGCAGCTTGCTTCGCGCACCGGGTTCTCCGATGCGGACGCCGAGGTCATCAAGGGAATCCTTCCGCGCCTGTTCGAAGGCGATGCCTCTTCGGCGCGGCCCGACGGCTCCATGCGCGTGCTTGAGGTCGTCTGGTGGAATCACGGATGCCTCAACGGCAAAGTTTCTTCCGCCAGAATTCAGGCTTCACTGAAAGTTGCGGAGGACGGCAAGGTCGAAGTCGCTCCGGTCAAGGACGGTCCGCAGCCTGAAATCATTCCGGGATTCTGACCGGAGTCCGTCCATGACGGAAAACGATCCGGATACGGCGATCCAGCTTTCCAGCATCCAGCATCTGCTGTTCTGCCCGCGCCAGTGCTATCTGGCGCATGTGGAACAGCAGTGGGCGGACAACGGCTTCACCGTTTCCGGAACGATCATGCATGAACGCGTCGATTCGCAGGAATCCGAATATATCTTGCCCGGCGTGAAGCAGGTGCGCTCGCTGGAACTCCGTTCCCTCAGGTACGGAGTTTCCGGGCGCGCCGACCTCATTGAGTTCGACGAAAATACCGGA
>CAZHPP010000259.1:0-5998 GCA_964534535.1 uncultured Victivallales bacterium
AAAGGCTGAACACCTGGAATCCGCCGCTGTCGGTCAGGATCGGATGGTTCCAGTCCTCAAATTTATGGAGTCCGCCCGCCTTGCGGATCAGGTCCGGCCCCGGACGCAGCAGCAGATGATAGGTGTTCCCGAGGATGATTTCCACCCCGAGCTCCTCCAGTTCGCGCGGGGACATTGCCTTCACGGTCGCGCGCGTGCCGACGGGCATGAACGCGGGCGTGTGAAAGTCCCCGTGGGCGGTGTGGACGATTCCGAGCCGGGCCCGGCTGACGGACGATTTTTTCAGCAGTTCGTAGTGCGTCATTCTCTGATGAACATTCCATTTCTGAGCTGGGAAAGTTTTGATTCCGGTTCGCCGAGGACACGGGCGATCTCGAACGCGAGTTCGACCGCCGCGCCGGGGCCTTTGCCCGTCACGAGACGGCCGTCGGTTTCCACGCGCGCTCCGGTGTAGCGGAGATTCGGGACTCCGCGTTCAGTGCCGGGATACCCGGTCACGCGGCGGCCGTCCGAAAGCCCCGCCTTCGCAAGCACGATCGGCGCAGCGCAAATTGCGGCAACGACTTTGCCTTCCGCGGACATCTTTTTAATCAGCGAAATCACGGCCGCGGAATCGCGGAGATTGGTCGCGCCCGGCAGTCCGCCGGGAAGGAACACGGCATCGGCTCCGGACGCCTTTTCAAGCGGGAGGTCCGTTCCGACGGCGACTCCGTGGGCGCCCGTCACGGTCTTTCCGGTGACTCCGGTCAGAACCACTTCGAATCCGAGTCTGCGCCAGATGTCCGCGGGGGCAAGCGCTTCGATCTCCTCAAAGCCTTCCGCAAGCAGGACGAGAATTTTTTTCATTTGGGAAGTCCTTTCCTGATTTGTTCAAGACGTCCCGGAAGTTTTTCCGCCGCCTCGGAGCAGAGGCGCTCCAGAAGGTCCGTCGGGACATCCGGGTCATGGATTGAGTGCATCTGCGCAAGCCCCTCGCGGAGCAGCGCAAGACACGGTTCCGCGTACTGCAGATAGCGCGGCTTCCCCTTCACCAGGGAAAGGAATCCGTAGGCGCCGAGCGCCTGCATGTTCCGCTGAAGCGCGCCGACCGCGCTGTCCCGGTCGAAGGCTGCGCGGGTCACGCGGAATCCGCCTTCGTTCAGTGCGTCGAAGTAGACGGTGTAGAGCCGTTCGCGGAGCGCCTTCGGAAGGTCCATGTACGGGTCCTTCACCAGAGACGCGATGTCGTAGGTGTACGGCCCGAGCCGGGAGCCCTGGAAATCCACAAAGCGGACTTTTCCGCCATGGATCAGGATATTCTGCGACTGGAAATCGCGGTGGATCGGGACGTAGGAAAGTTTTTCCGCGGCAGAGGCGATCAGTTCGAATTCACGGATCAGTTCGGCGGCGTCGCGTCCGGAAGGCCGGATTCCACAGATTCCGCCGAAGAAGTTTTCAAAGAAATAATCCGACTCCCAGCGCAGCAGCTTGTGCGTGAAGATGCGGTATTCCATGTCTTCTCCGCCGATCGCGGTCCGGCCGCGCTGCTGGAAGGTCACAAGAGCGCGGATCGAATCCGCATAGCCACGGAACAGATCCTCCGAGGCCGGGTCCTTCCCGTGGAACAGATTGTAGAGCGTACCGTCGCCGAGGTCCTCCATGAGGACGGTGAACTCGGACTCGTCGGCGGAATAGATTTCCGGCGTCAGCATGTCGTATTTGTGGAAGATTTTTCCAAGATGGATGAAGCGCCTGAAATCCTTGTCGGCGGCGTTGGAAATCATCAGGATCCGGGTATCGTCGAAGACGTCGGCCACGCGGAAGAATTTCCGGTCGGACCCCTGCTCCGGCAGCGAGATGAACCGCAGGTCGGAAGAATCGTTTCTGAAGATTCCGAGCGATTTCAGTTTGCGGGCGTCCCGGTGGCAGGAGAAGGTCTTCCCGAACACTTCGTATGCGGAGTATCCGGGCCGGACGTGCGCGCCGTTCAGCAGGATGCAGTCGCGGAGATGCGTTCCGGGCGGAATCACGCAGTCGTCGCCGAGCGCGGCAAATCCGGTGACCTTGAAGTCGGGGGCGATCCGGCAGCGGCGGCCCTTCACGATTCCGCCCTCGGGCATGAGCTTCCGGTGGGCCTCGAAATACTGGTCGAAGGAGCCGATGTCGCTCCAGAAATATCCTTTTTCCGGGAAATACGCCATGATCTTTCTGCCCGTGCGCAGCGCGCGGAGCCATGCGTCCATGAACGAAACCGGCATGACCTTCTTCGGCAGACAGTCGAAGAAATCGGGCGAAAACACGGAAACGCACGCATAGGTGAGTCTGCGTCCATGGTCCGAATACGGAACGCCGAGCTTGTCGAGAATGTCGACCACGCGCCCGTCTTCCACGTGCACGCGGTTTTCGGGGCCGTCGATCAGGACCATGGTGAGGGAGGCTTTGCTCTTCACGTGCTGCGCGATGATCTTCTTCAGGTCGAAATCGCACGCGACGTCGCCGTTGTGGAGCACAAAGCAGTCGCAGTCGGTGAGCAGGTCCTTTGCATTGATGAGCGGGCCGGCGGTCCCGAGAATTTCCTCTTCGTAATAAAGCTTCACGCTGGACGCATACTCGGATTCGAGCACGCATTTTTCGATTTTTTCCTTCAGGTGGTGCGTATTGACGGCGATCCGGTCGACGCCGGCTTTTTTCAGGCTGCCGAGGATCCGCACGATCAGCGGGATTCCGCAGAGCGGGAGCGCCGGCTTGGGCACCTGGAGCGTCAGGGGAGCGAGCCGCGTTCCGTAGCCGGCCGCAAGAACGATTCCATTGATTTTCATCGGAGCTTTCACCATAAGATTTGAATGCTCTTACTATACAGCGCGGCCCGCGCTTTTGCAACCGGAACAGGGAGAAACTTCAGACCCCTTCCGAATCGGGACTCCAGATGATCTTGTGGAGCTGGAGGTTCATGCGGATCGGGAGCTTCGTTTCCAGAATCATTTCCGCGAGCTTCACCGGCGAGATCTTTCCGAACACGGGCGCAAACAGCACGGCCGCGCGCTCCGTCAGGGAATATTTCTTCACCACGGCAAGCGAGGCCTCGAAGTCGGCGCGGTCCGAAATCACGAACTTAAATTCGTCCGACGGCCTCGGATTCGCAAAATTGGGCTCGAACATGTGTCCGGACATGCCGCTCGACGGCGTTTTCCAGTCAATCACGCGGACGACGCCCTCCGGCAGAACGGAACAGTCATAGCTCCCGTTGGTTTCCACGAGCACGGTGAATCCGGCGTCGAGGAGCGCGCGGCAGAGTTCCGGGGTCTCCTTCTGGGCGAGCGGTTCGCCGCCCGTCACCTCGGCGAGACGGAGTCCGGACTCCTTTGCGGCCCGGACGAGTTCCGCCACGGATTTTCTCATGCGGCCGGAGGCGCCCCAGGCTTTTTTCGTATCGCAGTAGGAGCACCGCAGATTGCATCCGGAAAGACGGAGGAAGAAGCAGGGCAGCCCGGCGCGCGTGGATTCCCCCTGAATGCTCGAGAACAGTTCGTGAATTTCCAGCATGATGAATTTTTCTCCGCAGTAGAACGGTAATCTATCCCGCCGCGGAGCAAAAATCAAGGGCGGAAGGCTTCCCGGTTCAGGTAAAGAGCTTCGGATTCTTTTTCAGGGCGGAAGCGGTGATTTCCGCCACGCCGCGGCAGTCCATGAGGATGGAATCCGCCGCGCCGAACTGGAATCGCTTCAGCGCGCCTGCAGACTCGAATTCGGCTTCCAAAACGGGAAATTTGGAAGACACCCCGACCGTCGTCTTCATCCGGACGTCCTTCATGACTTTGCCGTTGTATCCGCGAAGTTCGAACGGGCACGGGTAAAATTTCGTGTTCTCGACCCCGAGAGTCCATTCCGTGACTCCGTGCATGAAGGTGGTGTTGTAGACATGGGCACCGAGCATCAGCATTTTTGCGGAACGCTCCAGCAGTCTGTGCCACGGAGAATCGACCGCGCACGCGGAAGCGCAGTTCTCGTGTCCGGCGACGAATTCCGCGGCGTCCTTCCCGAACGCGGCGACCGAATGCGACGGATGGAGCGACCGCAGGACACCCGGACGTTTCCGGAACAGATTGGTGAGGAGCCCGACAATCGAGGGAGTCCGCTCGATGTCAAAAATGCGGAGTTCCTCCCGCGTCGAATAGCCGCGCGCGAGACAGTATGAGGCTTTGTTGCTTTCCGTGCAGAAGCGGCAGAGTTCGGACCCGTCGACATAAAAGTCGGCAAGCGTATAAGTGAGCGTGGGAAATACGACGAGACCGCCGCCCTTTCCGACGTAATCGCAGAGAACGTCGAGGACGGTATCGGCTCCGCCGTCGACCTCGCCGATGCTTTTCATGGCGGAATGGACGAGGATGGTGTCGGTGGGTCTGATCCCGGCGCGGACGAGATCGTTTTTCAGGGAATCGTATGTGAACATGATTTTTTTTGCTCCGCAGTTTCGTGAAATATAACCGCTGCGGAGCAAAAATCAAGAGAAAACGCGCCGGTTATCTTGATGCGTTTCCGGCAGCATCCTTCTTCTGTGTGCGGACGTCATCCTTCCAATGGATCGGATGCAGGAGCAGAGACACCAGATCGCCCGGTCTGCAGGCACGCAGTCTTTCAGGCAGTTCCCGGCCCGGATAGCTGGAAATATCGGAAAGGCGCGCATTGCACTTCGGGAGATACCCCTCGTAGTCGAAGCCGAAATCCGCCAGGGAAAGTTCCCCGTAGCGGTAGGTCTTTCCCCGGAAATCATACGTTCCCCTGCGGTTGAATTCGGAGAAAATGAAGGTGTTGTTCAGGCCAAGACTGTTGATGATGCCCCCGTGCGAAACGACGCCGCGGACCGTCATGCCGATCTTTTTGTAATATTCCAGTTCTTTTTTCTCGAACGGAAGCGGATCGACCCCGTGATAGAGCATGAGCGTCATGAGGTCCTGATGGACCCCCACCTCGTGTCCCAGACTTTCGATTTCACGGTACAGCGGGTCCATGCAGGTGTACCGCGTGACGCCGTGCGGACCGGTTTTCCCATAATATTCAGCGCTGTGGAGAACATAATAGGAACCGTGAAGCCCCAGTTTCTTTTCTTCTTTCGCCATGCGGACGGCCGTAAACGGATCATTGTCAATGTCATGACGGAAATAGACGGTGACGCAGGCAGGATCATGGCGTGCCTTGAAGAATTCGCGTCCGGGCAGGACCCGGTAGCGGGTGCCGTCGGAAAGTTCCCGGATCACGGACAGATAGTCCGTCCAGGAATTTTCGCTCGGATATTCGAGAAGCATTTTTTTAACGGCCTCGGTATGCTCGGCAAGCGCGGGGACATCGGACGTTCTGAATTCCTCAGTTCTCATGGCTGGATCTTTTTTTTTACGCTGTCTTTCTCTTCTGCCGGCGGAAGCTGTTCCGTCGTGAGAATCCGGTAATCGCGGCCGGGAATATCGGCGCGGATGACGCCGTTCGCGCATTCGACGCTCTTTCCCGTTTCGGCGTCAAAGAGTCTGTCGATCCTGATTCCGAGCTTCGAGAATTTTTCCGGGCGGAAGGCGAGCGTGGCGAGACGTGTCTTTTCATCGTTCATGACGATGATCATGGCCTTTCCGCCCTTCACATAGCAGGAAGCCATCACGCGTCCGGACGCGGTCTCGAACGGCGAGGCGGGGTCTGTGTAGAGGATGAACCTTTCGGAACCGTCGAATCCGAAACGGTCCTGGATCTTCCACCACGATTCGCCCGAAATTCCCATGACCGGCCAGAAAAGTGCGTCGTTCACGAGCATGTATCCCATGAAGTGCCGCAGCTTGTCCTGATAGCGATGGAGCTGATCCTGCCGCCAGGAATCGAAATATCTGTTTCTGATGGGGCTGTAGTAACGGATCGCGCGCTGGAACTGCGGGATATAATAATTGGGGATTCCGAACGGCTGGGTCCGGAAGGCGGCCCGGAACATGGCCGGATCAAAGATGTTCTTGTAGTCTTCCTCCACGCCGACCGTCTTGCA
>CAZHPP010000260.1:0-5976 GCA_964534535.1 uncultured Victivallales bacterium
TGATCCCCGGAGGCGCCATCATTGAGCATGTTTCCGATTCCGAGTCCTGCCAGAAATTCCCACATGATTCAAACTCCTTTCCGTTCGATGTTCATTTTTACGCCGTGATTCTTCATCCACGCTATGATGCCGTCATCCTCTTTCCTGAATGATGCCGATTTCGGTCTTCCAAGTCTGTTGAGCATATCCATGGTCGAAATGAATTCGTCAAGTGCTGTTCTTCCTTTGCTGTCCACAACGCCCGCATCGGCTCCGTAGGAATAGAACAGATCAAGCATTTCAATGCTTCTTGTGTCCCGGATGCACGTCCTGCCGTTGTTGTCCCGATGATTTACATCGAGTCCCCTGTCAAGGAGAAACTTTGCCGTTGCGGTTTTGTACCCCATGGAGAAAAGAGCATTTCCGCCGGATGAATCGAGTGCATTCAGATCGGCTCCGTACTCAAGAAGAGCCTGTGCGATTTCTGGAGTTTTTGCAAAAAACAGAGGAGTGGCTCCCAGAGCATCCCTGGCATTGGCGTCCAATCCGTTTTCGAGAAGACAGCGGGCAAATTCCACGTCGCTGACGCTGTGAAGCAAGGTGGCTCCGGTTTCATCGCGGTAATGGATGTCGGCGCCATTGCCGATCAGAAGATCTGCCATCCCCCATGACGCAATGGAAAGAGGGACTTCCATATCATCGTTCACGGCGTTGACATCCGCGCCGTTCATCAATGCCCACAGAAGACTTTGCCTGTCGTTGTTTCTGACGGCTTCAAAGAGCATTTCATCGGCTTTTTCCATTTTCGTTCTCCCATGTTTGACGGTTATCTGCAATATATAATGGTTTCAAAAGATTTTTAATGGTTTTCAAACGCATCCGGAATTCCGAAGTCTTTTGCGCCTTCGGAACAGATCAGGCGGTAGGAATCACAGTATTTTTTCCCTTCGAGACGGGCCTTGTATTCCGGAGTCATTTCATAGACCCATGCATTGTATTCCTTTCCTCCGCATGTGACCCGCGCAATATAACGAATATATCCTGTTGGAACTCCCTCGTAATTGTCAAGCCATGCGAGATCGCCCCAGGTGAGCGTGTAAAGACCGCCGTAAACTGTCGAGCCTTCGGACTTTTCAATGTCGGCATAATGCCGTTCGACCAGCCGGAATCCGGAAAGCATTGCCGGGCCGACGGCTTCGGCGGACGGACACCTGTGCATCATCTGCGGTCTGTTCAGATTGCTTCCGTAAGCGAAATAGTAAATTTTTTCCATGAGTTCTTCCACTGTTTTCTTTGAAAAATCCATTGTGCTGCCTCCTTTTTATCTGCTGCAGACGAAATGATAAACCATCAGACAGGCTCCGACGATCGGAATGATCACGGCCAGTATGATAAGAAGAGGACTCCCGCTGCTGCAGTATTCCCTCATCAGAAAGAAAATATACATGACCCCGAAGACAAGAAAGTATCCGATCAGAAGAACCAGAGGAATCAAAGCGATCGCAATTCCGAGATACCCCGGATTGTCAGCCCAGCTCTTGATGTCGTTTCCGTCCTTGTCCTTCACCTTCACATGGAAGATGCCGAGAATGATTTCGGCAATGAACATCAACACGACGACAGGAATCGCAATAGCCCCGAGTACGATGAAGAATGCTCCGCCCAGAACCGCTCCGATGAATTTGCCCATGATTCAATCCTTTCTTTGTGTTTACACCGTGTATAATATACGGTTTTGGAAAATCGGAATTTTCACGCGTTTTTCCGGACGGCTTCCAGAATCTTTTTCCCGACCGTTCCGATCAGCCCGAAATTGAGAATTTCAGGCCGGTTGTCCAGCGGTCCGCCGTGGATCGTTTCGCAGATTCTTCCGATTCCTTCCTGAAACGGAACGGCGCCCGGTCCTGCGGAAAGCGTAAACGCCGGGATTCCGCGGTCGGCGAAGACTGCCGCATCGTTGGACGGCATTCTGCCGGTCTTGCATCCTGTGCAGAATTCTTTGGAAAGAGGAAAATTCATCGGGTCGAGATAAATCTGTTCCCCGAATCCGCAGACGTCCAGATTCATGCAGGACAGAATATGTTTTCCCGTATGTTCGAGATAATATTGAGCACCGAGGAAACCGCGTTCCTCTCCGTTCGTAAACACAACTTCGACATTCACCGGGAGATGGTCAAGCACAGAAAGAACCGCAACAAGAGCCATGCCGTTGTCGTTGAATCCGAGACTCCCTGCTGCGGCATCGAAATGAGCGGCGATCACGACGGCGTTCCGCTCCTTCGACGGAATGACGAGCGCCATGCCGTCGAGATCGCATCTCTTCCGCGGGCCGAGTTCGGCCTTCAGCGCATTCAGCCGGGCCTCATTCGTTTTCTGACAAAGTTTCAGCAGTATTTCCCTGTGGTTCATTCTTCCTCCATAAAAAAGGCGGGAGCGTGATAGGAGTCCCCCGGCATCTCGCCCGGGGCGCGCTCCCGCCCGCTGATTCAGAACCCGATTCTGGACGCCAGTTTGCCCAATCCGGTATAGTTGGTTCCGGAATTCTTCGACTGAATTTCCGCTGCGATAGCTTCCAGAACTTCCTCGTTGGAAAGATTCTTGTCCTCAAGATAGAAGAACTGCTGGCGGACATTCCTGAAATCGGAAGGAGTCATCGAATCGATTCCTGCGAGAATCTTCTTTTCCGCCTCCGTCAGACCGGGAAGATGCAAGGGTTTTACAAAGTAGGTATTGTAGAACACCTCCTTGCCGCGGTTGTCGAGATAGTCGAAATGAAGACGGAAACTGAAGCGGCGCAGAGCCGCAGGATCAATGCGCTGCACAAGATTCGTCCCGACAATGAAGATTCCACGGAACCGTTCCATTTCCGAAAGAAGAGTGTTGACCTGGGAAACTTCCCATGACCGTACCGCTCCTTCGCGGGAACTGAGAAGAGAATCGCCCTCATCCATGAAGAGAATATCGCCGTTCGATTCGGCCTCTGCGAATGCTGCTGCAAGACGCTCCTCAGTGCCGCCGACGTACTTGTTGAGAAGATCGCTTGCGTTTTTCACGCAGAGTTTCTTATCCAACTGCTTGGCGAGATACTTCACAAACTCGGTTTTGCCCGACCCCGGAACTCCGAAGAGAAGAAGATTCATGCGGGGCTGATCGCGTCCGGCATCGGGAGATTCCATTGTTTTGAGAAAGCTGCGGCAGACCTCGATCAGACGCGGAAGTTTGATTCCGCTCTTGATGTTCAGGCCTTCGAGAGAATAGTCGCGGGCCGGTTCCATCGTTTCCTCCGGAGATTCCTGGATTCCGAGAAGAGCGCAGTGCGCCTTCAGAAAGACCATCACTTCATTTTCGAAGGAAAGTTCCGGATTCTTCCTGCAGAGAGCGGCCGCGTTCTTGACCGCGACGGCGACTCCGCCTGGATTGACCCGATAGCGCATGCTGATGCGGTCGAGAAAACATTTGGAGAGTCTGCCCTCGAACCCGTGAAACTTGAGAGCGTTTTCCCAGATGTGTATGCGGCTCGAAACGGAAAGATCATCGAAATAGATCGAATAGTCGAACCTGCGGAGAGAAGAAGGATCAATCGCATCGGCCTTGGAATTGCAGATCCAGAGAACGACATGCCTGTTTTCATCGATGACCGTGTTGAGCTGGCCTTTGGTTTCACCGTCGCGGGAGCCGGGAGACTCGATTCCGAGCATGCGGAGAAAACCGCCGCCCAACCCGCTGTTTTCCACCATCTTGTCGCATTCGTCGACTGCGAGAATGCACTTTTCCGGATCAAGTTGTTTCTGGGCCACAGCGAGAGCCGCGTAGCGGAACGCAGGACTGTACGACATCTTGCGGGAATCGTTGTCGTTCTGGGCAATGAAGTAGAGATCCTTGCCGAGTGCGGCGGCGAGACTTGCCGCAAACGAGGATTTCCCGGAACCGGCCACGCCGTAGAGTAAAGCCGAAACGCCGGAATCGGGTGTCTTGCTGCGGATCATCTCTTCGAGAACGCGCCCGTGTTTTTCCGCAAGAACGCCGTAGAAGTTCCAGGGAAGAATCTCGCCGCTGTATTTGGTCCAGAAGCGTTCCGAAAGAGGTTTGCTGCTGATTCCGGAAAGATAGGAACGGAACGTGTGGTCCATGTCGAGATCCTCGTCGAACAGACCGAATCTCCCGATGTTGTGTTTGTCACTGAGAAGATCGGCAACCTCAAAATCCCGTATGTTCACTGCGCGTGCGATATTGTTGATCTTTTCCGATGCACCGTTGAATCGGCCGAGATCGAAATCGCCGAGTTCCATGAAATCGGAAGTGGAAAAGAAAACAAAGAGAACGATCTTCATCTCGATATCCGAGAGTTCGAAGAGAGAGCGCATCTCAGCGAAGCGCTTTTCGAGGGCGGAAGGAACATGGCTTTTTTCCGCAATTTTCGCGCGATATTCCTCAAGACGCCCCGTGAGAACTTTTGAGAGTATCATCCACATTTTTCTGCGGCGCACGATGTTGCGTCCGATGTATTCCAGAAGTTCATACGGAGAATCGTCGCTGCTGAGTTCAGGAGGATTCCTGCGGTTGTGATCGCCGGATATTTTTTTGCGGACATCGGGAGGAATGAGTTTGTCGTACATAGCGACGATTTCGCTCTGTGTGAGATACTTGGCGAGTTCCTTGTACCAGTCGTCGTAGTTGATTTCCGCGAGACCGATCCGGTTCATGATGTTCAGAAGAAATTCCACCGCGTAACAGTTCTTGAACAGATCGACACCGTTTCCGAACAGACGTTCGTGTTCCATCATTTCAGTTGCAGTCGTTGCCATTTTCACACTCTCCTGTTATTCATTTTCGTGTTTGGGTTCTTCGTCGAGAAAATCGAGATCCGGGCCTTCTTCGATCTTTTCTGCAAATCCGGTCGCGCCTTCCGCATCAATGTCGCGGAGAGCACAGCCCTTGAACTCGAGTCTGGTGCAGTCCGAATTCTTGAGTTCCATTCCGGCACAGTCGCAGTTTTCGATCACCCCGGAAATCTTCGCGTCGTTCATCGCGGCCTCGGTGAAATCAGAGTCCGACGCACGGATGGAAAAACCGCTTCCGCCGAGAAATTTAGCACAGCGGCAGCTGCAGTCGGAGACCGTCATCTTCAGAGCGGCTGCGTGAAAATCGGCATATTCCATGTAGCAGCCGGAAAAAACGGCATCGCCGTGTGCAAAGTCGAATTCCGAATTGTCAAGAATCGTGCTGCTGAATTCCACGCCCGTCATTGCCGCGAAATTGAATTCAGCGTTCGGCATCGAGCAGCGGACAAAGCGCACGTTTTCGAACACCGTGTAGTTGAATTCCGCCGACCTGAACTTGCATCCGGTGAACGTCACGTTCACAAACCTGCTGTAATCGAAGCAGCTGCTGGAGAGATCCTCCCCCGTGAATTCGACGTTCGAGATTTCCAGAGTGCTGAAATCATCCGAATTGCGTGACTGATTGTCGTATGTGCGTTTCCGTGCTGTTTCGCGGGCTTCCGCTTCCGTGAGAACCTTCCGCTGCGCCGTTTCGTTCACGGCCGTTTTTTCCATGTTCTTCTTTGCCATTTTCACATCTCCTGTGGTTGATGGGCTTTGTTTGCTGACAATATAGGATGCAACCTGAGACACCTTATGTCTCAGGTCGGCAATCCGTTGTTCCTCAGACCGATCTGCTGCTCATGATGCCGCAGTAGGCGCCGGGACCGCCCATTGCCTTTGCCGATTCCATGGCAGCCGTGGGACTGGTTGCGATGACCTTCACAATGATCTGACCTTTTCCCGGAGTGTTGACCCAGAGAGTGTATTCCATCATACTGACCGAACCTTTCTGCCGGATTGTCCGGCGTTGTTGATTATTCGTCCGTCACCCGCAATAATATGACGGCTTGGAAAAACTCCTTTTTTTCTGATTCTTTCTGTGTCCTTTCCGTCGGATTTTCCGGCGTTGTTGATTATTCGTCCGTCACCCGCAATAATATGACGGCTTGGAAAA
>CAZHPP010000261.1:0-5956 GCA_964534535.1 uncultured Victivallales bacterium
TTCCACTTTTATACATTGCTGCACGCCTGAAAATACTTTTGGCAGGCATATCCAACGGGAAAAACAAACATGAAATTTCTGACCATTCAATTCTGCAGAAGTCCGTTTGTTCCTTCAGACGGTCTTCCCGTGCGCGGATCTTTTCCAAAAGCACGGCACAGGGGGTCCCTGCGGGAGGCAGAAATACCGCCGGGAAGGGACAAATCATTCAGCGTCTTTCAACACATCAGCTCCAGCCGCGCGTAAAATTGAATTCGAATCCGGGCAGCCCCGGTTCGACGGAACGGTAATCGAACACGCCGCCGATCCCCGGCATCTCCGGCAGCACGAGCGGCGTTTCCGGCAGAAGGATCGTAAGCACGCCTTCCCGCTTCAGCAGGAAACGGCGGCCGTCCCCGTTCATCAGAAAATCCCCGTGCGCCGGAACAAAGGCGCGCGTGGCCAGAATCACCGGGCGGCCGTACCGCAGGATCTCCAGCGGAAGAACCGTCTTCGCGGCGGTCCGCTCGATTTCGCTCTTTTCCAGCTCGATGTGGAGCAGAACGGAATCCGCCCCGAGCCGCTTCATCTCCCGCACGGCAAACGAATTCGCTGCCGGAAGCGGCGGATACACCTTCAGCGTGATCTGCGGATACCGCTCCTTCAGGATCAGATGCGAAAGCGCCGTCGCGCGGAACACGGTCTTTCCCTCCGCAATGCGTCTCTTCACAAATTCGTCGAGTTCGCCGAGCCGCGTTTCCGGCAGGAAGAACGGGAGCACCGTTTCCGGGTCGAGCGTGGAAGTTTCCGGCTTGAACGGCATCGGACGGACCGCGGCATACTCCTTCAGGAAGGCGGCGGCGCGGCCGAACGGAATGCGGACGACCTCTTCCGCCGTCAGACGCTTCCGCAGGAATTCGCGGAACTCTCCGCGCAGGCCCTTGAGCACGCTCTGCGGCAGGAACAACCCCGGCTCGACTCTGACGGAAAGATTTCCCGTGCGGAACGGGTAATCGGGCGGGAACGTGAACGCCTTTTCCAGAATTTCCGCCGTGACCGGATTCGTTTCTGCCTTTGCAAGTTCGAGCGGCGCGGACCACTCCGCAAGACCGTTCCATACCCGGAGAAGGCGTCCCGTGAGCTCAATGGAAAAATCCAGCTCCGGACGGAACGGCGGAAGGTTCGCGATGCGCTTTTCCATGGAGTCGAAGGTCGTTCCGATGCGGTAGACGATTCCGTCCGCGGGAATCTGAGCTTTCGTCCCGACGGAGCACACGGTTCCGGGAAACGCCTTCATCACGGGAGCCCCGCCGACCCGCAGGTCCAGCACGGACAATGCGGGGCCGTCGCCTCCGCCCTTCGGCTGGACGCGCAGATTGTCGCCCACGTGAATCCGGTCGGAAAGCAGCACGCGGAAAGAATTTTTCGAAACGTCCTTCACTGTTCCGCACTGCTTTCCGACTGCTCCGCGCGCCTGGGACTGAATCAGGTTTTTTTCGGACTGTTCCGTATAATATCCCAGCGAAGGTTCGCGCGAACAGGTTTCGGCAAGAATGGCCCGAGCCTCCCTCAGCGCCTCCGGGAAATCGGCTTCGGAGGCATCCAGCGCAAGGCGGTAGGCCTTCACGACGGACGAGACATAGTCGGCCGCGCGGAGCCGGCCTTCGATCTTCAGCGCGGAAATCCCGCACTTCCGGAAAAACGGGATGAGCTCGAGTCCGCAGAGATCGTGCGTGGAAAGGAAATATCCGGCGCGGTTTTCGGCATCGCGGTAGAACCCGCGGCAGGGCTGGCGGCACCTTCCGCGGTTGCCGCTCGCGCCGCCGAGCCAGGAGGAAAACAGGCACGATCCGGAAAGCGAACAGCACAGCGCACCGTGGATGAAGACTTCCGTTTCCAGCGGCGAACGCTTCGTGAAGAGTTCGATTTCCTCCAGCGTGGTTTCCCGTTCGAGGATGATGCGCTTCACGCCCATTTTTGCGGCGGCGAGCGCGCCGCGGGAATCGTGAACGGCCATCTGCGTGGAGGCATGGACCGCAAGTTCGGGGAAGCATTCGCGGAGGATCGCGCAGATCCCGACGTCCTGGACGATCACGGCGTCGGGCCGCAGCGAAGCGATTTCGGCGAGCGCATTCACGGCATCGGGGAGTTCGGACTCCTTGACGAGCGTATTGAAGGTGAGATAGACACGGCGTCCGTGCGCATGGGCATAATTGACGAGCCGCCCCATTTCATCCGGAGTGAAATTCACGCTGCGTTCGCGGGCGTTGAACTTCTTCAGCCCGGCATAGACGGCATCCGCGCCGGAATCAAACGCGGCGAGAGCGGCATTGAGATTTCCGGCGGGCGCCAGCAGCTCCATCATGGGGAATCACGCCTTGGTGAAGGTGTCGCCGAAATAAATCTTGCGGGCTTCCTCGTTGTTGATGATGTAGTCGGGAGTGCCTTCGCAGAAGATTTTTCCGTTGGACATGATGTAGGCGCGGTCGACGGAATAGAGCGTTTCGCGGGCGTTGTGGTCGGTGATGAGGATTCCCAGACCCTTGTCGCGGAGCTTCTTGATGATCTTCTGGACGTCGTTGACGGCGATGGGGTCGACTCCGCTGAAAGGCTCGTCCAGCAGGATGAACGAGGGGTTCGTGACCATGGCGCGGGTGATTTCGAGACGGCGCCGTTCGCCGCCGCTCAGGGTCATGGCCTTCTGCTTGGCAAGGCGTGTGAGCTCGAGCTCCTCCAGGAACATCTTGAGCCGCTCCCTGCGCTCCTTCGCCGTGATGTCGAGCGTTTCAAGAATGGCCATGATGTTGTCCTCGACCGTGAGCCTGCGGAAGATCGACGGGTCCTGCGCGAGATAGCCCATGCCCATGCGGGCGCGGACATACATGGGCATCTGGGAAACGTCGACCCCGTTGAAGATGATGGTTCCGGTGTCGGGCTTGATAAGGCCCATGATCATGTAGAAGCTGGTGGTCTTTCCGGCGCCGTTGGGGCCGAGAAGACCGACGATTTCGGCGCGGTTGACCCGGAGATTGACGTCGTCGGCGACGGTGCGTCCGTGATAGGTCTTGCGCAGATGACCGGCGTCCATGAGGACGGGTTTTTCGGAAGCGTTATTTTCCGGCATTGGCAGGGACTCCCTTCGGGGCTTCGGGCTTTTTCTCGTTTTCAGGACGGCCGAGGTTGACGGCCTCGATGTCAGGATAGGTGATTTCAACCCGTTCGGTATCGGTGTAAAGCGTGATGGTTTCGCCGCGGATCTTGGAAGCTCCGCTGACGATCAGCGGCTTGGGCTGGCCGGAGAGCTTGATGGAGCCCTTTTCGACATCATAGATTCCCTGGCTTGCGTACGCCTTCTGGTCCTCTCCGCTGGAGAGTTTTTTTTTGCGGACGATCACGACGTCATCCTGGCATTCGATTCTGGAAACGCGCTTCCCGCCTTCGAGATCGTCGGACTGGGGCTTGCCGTCCGGAGTCTTCTTTTTGCTGTCGGAAAGATAGATGATGAGTTTCCGGCAGGTAAGGATCATGTCGGGATCGTCGACCTTCACGTTGCCCATGAAGGTGGCGCGGTTGTTGGCAATGTCGATGTCGGCTGCGTCGGCATTGATGAAGGTGGGCTTGTCGCTGCGGCTCTTGCCCGAGTCGGACTTGACGTCGATGAAGGAGAACTGCGCCTGTGCAAGGACGCAGGAGCAGAGCGCGGCGGCGGCAAGCAGTGTCTTGATTTTCATTGTCTGTGATCTCCGGAATTGGGTTTGTTGTTGGGATCGGCAATTTTTCTGTATTCGGGGCGGATTGCGACCCGGACTTTGGAACGGATGTGAATGAACCGCTTTTCCTGGTCGGCGCTGAAGCCGACTCCGTCAAGGTCGAGTTCACGCATCCGGAAATATGCGGGAAGGTCTCCGGTCAGGATGCGCGTGTTCTTGTCGTAGACGGCCTTGCTGGAATAGATGATGGCGCGGCAGTGCGGGATCTTCGCCCAGAACCTGCTGACCTCGGAGGGGCGGGTCCCCAGCGGATAGAGCTTGAGCGCGGAAACGGGCGTGATGGCATTGATGTCGGTCAGGCCCTCCTGGACCACGTCGACGATCGGGTTTTCCAGGTTGACGAGCGCGCCCAGGTTCACGGCCTTTTCGCCGTAGAGGATGAACTGGAGCGAGCCGTCGCTCTTGTACTCCGGCAGGGCGAACTCCTTCAGAGTCGCGGAAATGCCGGAACCATCCTGGGCGAAGGCCGAAAGGGCCAGCATCAGGCAAAGTATCGCTGCAAGACGTTTTCCCATTTTCCCTGCTCCTTGAGAAGCCATTCGATTGTTTCGCGCACGGCGCCGCGTCCGCCCGGATTCTTCGTGCGGAAAGCGGCAAAGCGGTCAAGCTCGGGGACGGCGTCGGCCACGGCCACACCGATCCCGGAAAGGCGCATCGGCGGGATGTCCACCACGTCGTCGCCGATGTAAAGGACGTTTTCACCGGAGATTCCGCGTTCCGTAAAAAGTTTTTTCAGGTCTTCGCCCTTGCTGTGGCTGTTTTCGACGAGGAACGAAAGCCCCAGTTCGGAAGCACGCTTCTGGTTGGCCTTTGAAATGCGTCCGGAAAGAATGCCTACCGCCAGTCCGGCGCGGAGCGCAAGCTTCATGCCGTGGCCGTCGCGCACGTCGAAGAATTTGATCTCGTGATCGGAACCGCAGCCGTAGCCGATCCGGCCGTCGGTGAGGACTCCGTCGACGTCAAGCACGATCGTGGTGATTTTCAGGGCTTTGTCATGCAATGTCATGGATGGCCTTGATTTTGGCGAGAAGCGCTTCCGCCTGGTCGAGGGGGACGGAGTTCGGGCCGTCGGAAAGGGCATGCTCCGGGTCCGGATGGGTTTCCATGAAGACGGCGTCGATTCCGACCGCGGCAGCCGCGCGCGCCAGCGCCGGAATGAACTCGCGCTGACCGCCCGAAGTCGTACCGTTGCCGCCAGGAAGCTGAACCGAATGGGTCGCGTCGAACACCACCGGAACCCCGAGCGAACGCATCGTCTGGAGCCCGCGGAAGTCGACCACAAGATTGTGATAGCCGAAGCTGGTGCCGCGTTCCGTGAGCATGATCCCGGAAGCGCCGCCCTCGGTGAGCTTGGAAACGACTCCGGCCATGTCCTCCGGCGCCATGAACTGGCCCTTCTTCACGTTGACGGGCCTTCCGGTCTTCGCGGCGGCAAGCAGCAGGTCGGTCTGGCGGGAAAGGAACGCGGGGATCTGGAGGATGTCCGCCACTTTTGCGACGGGCGCGGCCTGAATGGTCTCATGGATGTCGGTGACGACGGGGACGCCGATCCGGTGCCTGACCTCGGCGAGAATGCCGAGACCTTTTTCCAGACCGGGGCCGCGGAACGAATGGATCGAGGAGCGGTTGGCCTTGTCGAACGACGCCTTGAAGACGTAGTTCAGACCGAGCCTCGCGCAGACTTCCTTCATCTTTGCAGCGACTTCCAGGCAGAGGTCCAGGGATTCGGCCACACAGGGGCCGGCCAGGACGGCAAGTCTGCCGGAACCGATTTCAAAGTCTCCGACCTTTACGGTTTTCATGGGGGACCATCACTTTCTGGTGTTGAGATACATGATCTTGACGAGTTTTCCGAATGCGCAGAGATCGAGTTTTCCTGCGCCGAGCATGGGAAGGGAATCGACAGCCCAGTAGTTCTGCGGTCTCGGAATCCAGAGGTTCGGGATGTTGCGCTCGCGGAGCTTCGTGTTCATCTCCTCCGGCGTGATCGTGAGCTTATCCTTGATATAAAGGACGACCAGCGCCTCGCCCTTGGCGGAATCGGGAATGCCGCTGACGGCCAGCACGCGGTCCTCCATCCCGAGGATTTCGTTCATCACGCATTCGATGAGTTCGTGCGGGACCATTTCGCCGGCGATCTTGCTGAAGCGGGAAAGCCTTCCGCTGATCGTGATGTAGCCGTCGAAGTCCAGCCGCGCCATGTCGCC
>CAZHPP010000262.1:0-5951 GCA_964534535.1 uncultured Victivallales bacterium
CGCCCCCAATCCCGGTGACGAAGAATACGGGAAGGGCCGGAGTTTCCGCTTCGCGCTCACGCAGGAAAATGATTACTGCGGCTCCGGCTGGTGCTATCTCCATCTCCGGAATGCACTTGCGCCGCGCTCGTTCCTGGACGATCCCGGCTATGTCGCGCAAAGCCTGGCCGGAATCATGGAGCGCGCCGAATCCGAGTCCGGATGCACGGAACTTTATACGGCCACCTGGCTCAATTCCTGCGAAAAATTCCTGCGGTTCTTTCCGGAACAATGGCGCATGAGCCGCAGAATCCCGCCCGAAGACGAAATCGGCCCCACCACGGGATGGCAGGGCCAGTTCATCAACCGCGCAGGATTCCTCAACCGCAGGACAGCGGATTATTATCTGGAGCACGGCGTGCTGATGTTCCGCCGGTGCGATGCGCACTGTTCCTTTGAACGGATGCGGCGCCACCTGAAGGACTTCCTGCGCTGAAACGGCTCCTCAGATCCCGAACAGTTCCGCAGCGCGCTTCATCTTCCCGCGCACCGGAACCCCGAACGGACACCGCTTCTCGCACGCGCCGCAGCCGATGCATTCGGACGCATGGTGCTCCAGCGAAAGATAATGCTCCCGCACCGTCTCCGGAATGCGCTTCTGCGCCAATGCAAGATTCAGAAATTTGTTGACGTCGGCAACCCGGATCTTCCGCGGACACGGCGCGCAGTGGCCGCAGTACATGCAGTGGCCGCTCCAGGTAAATTTCCCGAGCCCCGAAAGCACAGTGGAATAATCCTTTTCCGCATCGGACGCCCCGCACCAGGCCAGCGCCTGTCCGAGCTCGGACTGCGTGCGGCAGCCGGCCATCACCGCGGCCGCGCCCGGACGCGACAGCGCATACTCGATGCACTGAACCGGAGTAAACGCGCGGCCGAACGGAGATTCCGACTCCTTCAGCAGATCGCCGCCCCCGAACGCCTTCATCACGTCGATCCCCACCCCGCGGCGTTCGCACAGCTCGTAGAGCTTCTCGCGCTCGGAATTGAAATTGTGAAGCGCCTTCGAATAGGCGTCGTCGGCCCACAGCCGCTCCACATCCTCGTCCGGCGGCTGCATGTCGTAGCACGGATTCACCGAAAACATCATGACGTCCGGGATTCCCGTTTCGACCGCCGCCATGGCGACCTCGGGGTTGTGGCTGGAAAACCCGACCGCACGGATGACGCCGGACCGTTTCAGCGACAGCGCATATTCGATCACGGGGCCTTCGAACACCGCGTGAAAGTCGTCCATCGCGTCGATGTAATGGATCATGCCGACGTCGATGGTTTTCCGTCCGAGGCGCTTCCGCAGGTCTTCGAACGCGGCCTTCATTTCCTCCGGATCGCGGGAGCGCTCGTACTGGCCGTTCTTCCAGACCGAACAGAGGTGTCCCTGGACCATGAAGTCCGGCAGATCCGAAATCGCTTCGCCGACCGCCGAACGGAGTTCCGGGTCGGAACTGTAGATGTCAATGAAATTCACTCCTTTCGAGGCGGCGAACGCAATCCCGCTGCGGACCCGGGAACGGGATTTCCCGGAAAATCCTTCGCATCCGAGCGCAATGGCGCTCACGCGGAGACCCGTCCGGCCAAGCTGTCGGTAGATCATGGGGGCTTTTTCCTTCCTTGAAAAAAAGAGAGCCGGCGGCAATGGAATGCCGCCGGCGGAACAGAACAGGATTACTTCGCGGCCTTCACCGAAACCGCGGACTTCACAAAGGCGGCAATCTGCGAATCGGCGCTTTTGACTGAAGAACCGGAGAATGTCATGCCCTTCACGACATTCACGCCCGGAAGAGCCTTGCGGATGTCCTTCTCGCAGTTCTGCATCCCGCCTCCGCCGTTGGTGAAGAACGGGACCACCGTCTTTCCCTTGAAGTTCCCCGATGAAAGGAACGTGAGCACCGGCGGCGCCATGGTGCCCCACCAGTTCGGGCTGCCGACAAAGATCACGTCATACTTCGAAAGATCGGCCTTCGAGGCAAGCGCTGGCTTCACGCCGCCGCGGATGTCCTTCTTCGCTTCCTTCAGACAGGCATTGTAGTCCGTGGAATACGGTTTGACCGGCTTAATTTCGAAGAGCGTTCCGCCCGTCGCCTTCTGAATCTGTCCGGCGGCATAGCGGGTGTTGCCTGCGGGACTCCAGGAGTAGTACGCGATCAGGATCTTCGAGGATTCGACCGCCTTTGCGGGCGTCTGGGCCGCCTCTGCGGAACTCCCGAACACGCCGAGAATCGCCGCGGACATTGCGCAGACCATTGCTTTTCCGTTCATGGTTCATTCTCCTTCCACTTTTATTTGAGGGTGTTTCCCTCGTTACAGGACAATATAAACCTTAGAGCCGCTGTAAGTCAAGAGACCATGCGGATTTTATGATGGACGAATCTGCGGGGGGACACGCTGCGGAACAGTCTCGCGCCTCCGCCGTGCTTCAAGCCGGGAGATCAGCAGCGTGATTCCGATCATCGCAAGCGGCGCAAGAATCAGCAGGGCCGTATAAAGCGCGGAAGCGCCGTCCCCTTCGGCACGGACGTTCGACGGCGGAATCCAGCCGCTCGCCAGCGCCAGAAGCGAGGTCGCGATCCCCACGCCGCAGACGATCCCCATCCCCGCCAGTCCGCCGGGTACCGCGAACGGCCGTTTTTTCTCCGGGAACTTCTTCCGCAGGCGGTACGCCGCAAGGAACATCATCACATACATCGACATGTACATCTGCGCCGAAAGCGCCATCATCACCCAGAACGCCCCCGAAATCGTCGGCATGAAGAAAATCACCAGCGCCAGCACCGACGTGATCGCCGCCTGCAGGAACAGGATGTGAGTGGGAATTCCGTCCGGAGTCGACTGTGCGAACCATTTCGGGAGATGCCCCTCCTGCGCGACCTTGAGCAGAGCCCGCGAAGGCCCGAGCACCCATGTGATCACGGTGGTCAGGCCGCCCAGAATCAGGAAGGCGCACATCACCGGATTGAACCAGGAAATCCCGAGCGTTTCGCAGATTCTGGAAAACGCCTCGCCCGCACCCGACGCCATGCTCAGCTGCGCCGGGCTCACGATCAGCGAAATCGAAAGCGACCCCAGAATGCTCCCGAGCACGATCAGCACCGAAGAAATCAGGATGGCCTTCGGAAAATTCCGCTCCGGATTGTCAACGTCCAGCACATGCACTGCGGGCATGTCGATTCCGGCGAGAGAAACCATCATTCCGGCCAGAAGCATCCACTGCGTGAGGCTGTCGAGATTGGGCAGGAAGGCCGAAGCCCCGACCGGAATCACGGGATGGTTTCCGCGGAGCAGGAACGCAGCCGCAAGCAGGATGATGACTCCGGTCGGAATCACCGTGCCGAAGAGTCCGCCGAGACTCGAAAGGCGGCAGTAGAATTTCACGCTCTTCAGGTTCAGGACGGTGCAGAGCCACATGGTCCCGGCAACCATCAGCCACACATAAAGCCGGTTCGACGCGAGCCCCGGCGCGAACATGTACGCGAACGTCGTGGCGATGAACGTGAGAACGGTGGCGTACCACGGCAGACTGTTCATCCACTGGAGCACGACCATGGCGAAGCCGTAGTTCGGCCCGAACGCCTCCTTCCCCCACAGATAGAGCCCGCCCTCCTGCGGCCAGGCGGACGCGATTTCCGCCGAAACGAGCGCCGTCGGCGCAAAGAAGAACAGCGCCGAAGCCGTCACATAGAAGACGATCGCGCAGCCGTATTCGGCCTGGGCCGGATAGTTGACGATCGAAAGGACCGCCGCCACGTTGAGCAGCGCGAGCGTAAGCACACTCATGTGTGCACGATTTGGTGACATTGTCTCCCCCCCGGGTTGAATGTTTGCCTTGCGGTAATATAATCCGGGGGAACGTTTTTTCAAATCGCCTTCGGCGCGGAATCAGGAAAGGAATTTGGAAAGCTGGAGCTCGTCCACGTCAGGAAAATAGTGCTTTTTCAGGAGGCCTTCCTGAAGGAATCCCATCTTCCGGTAAAATGCCTGAGCCCGCGGATTGATCGAGGCCGTGCAGGTATAGAGTTTCCGCATCTTCCGTTCGGTCCACCACTCCTCGGCATGCCGGTAGAGGGCCGTTCCGATTCCGTGCGAGAACGCATGGGGATCGACTCCGATCTCGTTCAGCACGCCGAGCCCGCACCACAGATTCGCCGTCACGGAGATATAGCCGGCGGCCCGGCCGTTCTCCTCGGCGACGAATGCCGCGGTTTCCGAGTCCGGAGTCTTTCCGGAAGAGCAGCGGATCCAGTATTCCGGGGAATGCGGTTCCGTCCCGAGGCGTTTTCCGAACACGGAATAAAAGCTTTCGAACATCAGCCGGGAAACGTCCGCGGCATCCTTTTCTTCAAAATTCCGGATCGTCATGGAACGGCCTCCGTGATTTTACTTCAGGGAATCCAGCGCCGCGGCCAGAAGTCCGGATTCGTACAGCAGGTCGAGGACCGTCCAGCGCTTCCGGATGAGCTGGGCCGTCATCAGAGTATGGCGGAACCGCTCCGCATCCAGCCCGATTTCCTCCGGCAGGGCGGGGCATCCCGCCCCGTGAAGGCGTCCGATCAGTTCGCCGGAAGGGATCAGCTGTTCCGCGAGCATGGACTTCCATCCGTCCCAGTGCGCGAAGATGCGGTTGCGGCGTTCGGCGGCGGCCGTGCCGGAAAGAAACTTGTTCACGGCCGTCTCCTTTGCGTTGCCGTAGCAGCCGCGGATCAGAAGCCGGTCGATTTCCGTCTCGCGTTCCCGGAAGTCCTGCAGTGGCGCCGCGTCGGAGGCGGCCTGTGCCGCCGAAAGACGGGAGACATATTCCAGCAGACGCGTGGTGGCCACCGTTCCGACCGCGACCTGGAATCCGTGGGAGACGTGTTCTCCGCGGAAAAGCCAGTCCTCCATGTCGAGCACGTGACTGACGAGATGTTCGGCGCCGGAACCGGGCCGCGAATCGCCGTAAAGCTGCAGGGCGAACCCGGCCGATGCGAGCCCGTCAAAGATATTCGTCAGGTCGTGCGGATCGGAAACGCGTTTCCGGAGTCCGGGCTGAACCAGATTCCAGACGTTCCGCGGAATGCCTTCGATCCCCAGCGACTCCGCAATCTTCCATTCGGCGCCGGCGGGAACCTTGGCCAGAAGGTCGCCGTATCCGGCGCTCAGCATGGCCGGAGGCGCGGCGCGGAGGATTTCCGCATCGGCGAGAATGGCATAGGGCGCGGGACACGGCTGGGTCATTTTCCTGCCGTTCACGAGCAGGGCGGCGCCGCTGCTGGTATAGCCGTCCACGCTGGCGGCCGTGGCGGCGCAGCAGTACGGGATATTCCTCAGGCCTGAGGCGCGCTTGACCAGATCGTTGATCACGCCGGAACCGACCGCAACGGGCACGCAGCGTTCCGGGAACGCGGAAGCCAGTTCGACGCTGAAGCGGTCGTCCGGGCGCAGCACGGGACTGCCGGGAAAGATTCTGCCGATGACGGGATCGGCTCCGGCCGCCTTCAGCAGGTTCAGGACGCGTTCGCCCGCGGCGGCGAAGGTGTTTTCGTCGGCAACGAGATACGGCCGCATGCCGGGGAACGCCTCGCGCAGAAGTCCGGGCAGTTCGACGAGGACGCCGGAACCGAGGACGAAATAACGGGTGTGAACACCTTCCGGAATGGGAATCAGATGCATGGTCGGGCTACTCCAGATTGAAATGGCGCAGATTCATTTCCGCGCCGGTGATTTCAAGACGTTTCATCAGATCGAGAACCAGAAGATCGAAGAAGAGCAGAAGGGCCTGTTCGTTCAGCGTGCTCATGGGCTGGATCGTGGGGATTCCGGAATGCCCGGCCTTCTTCAGCGCGCGGGTGGCGGAAGCGGGCGAAAAGCAGACGGTTCCGCCGGAAAGCCGGGCGAGCGGAGACTTCGGGTCCCGGACCACGCACCAGAGGACCGCACCG
>CAZHPP010000263.1:0-5942 GCA_964534535.1 uncultured Victivallales bacterium
TCCCATGAAACTCCGGGAGAATTCCATGAAACAGTTTTTCGTCTGTGCCCTGATCTTCACCGCAGTATTCTGTTCTGCGGCGAAAAACAGCGATCTTGATACCTTCATGCAGGGGTATTACCTCAATCCGAAACCCGCCGGAATCGACTGGTTTCTCCGCGAGGCGGGAAACCTCCAGAACCCAAACAGCGGAACCTGCGCCGGAATTTCCATCTTCATGTACGAAGTCTGCAAAGCAAACCATGCCCGGATGTTCGAATGGGGCGAGCCCCTGCTCCAGATGAAAAACAACCGGCTCAAGGTCTTCATTCTTTCCGTCTTCAAGGCCGCGGACCCCAAAAACGGGGAATCGCTCATGCTCGATTTCGTACGGCAGGGCAGGCTCGAAAAGCTCAGCGACTGGAAACGCGCCCCCGACTCGGCCGGTCTGGAGGCCATGGCACTGACGGATCCCGATGCCTGCTGGGGCGGCTGGTTCGCCTCCGGCGATCCCAAATATCCGCTCGCCGTGCTGAAGATCGCATGCGGACCGCACGATCTGCGGCAGGCTGCGGCGCGCTGGTCGCTGCTGGCCATTTCCCGGAAGGATGCCCGCGTGACCGAAATCATGCGCAGATATTTCCGCAAGGCGCCGGCCTCCGAAGCGGATTCCTTCTTCCGGAACGCCGCATCCGACCGGGCCCGGATTTCAGGAAAATAAAGGTTCTGTCCGAAAAGATGGCAGTCAGCCCTGCTTTTGCCGTCCGGGGGTGTTCTTTCCCGAACCATGATAAAAAAACCGGCGGAGGATGCCTTTCAGCATCTTCCGCCGGAGTAAATCCGTACAGACGACAGAATTACTTGTTGAACCGCACGGCCGTGCCGGTCAGGGTGACGGTGGTCGAGTTGATTCCGAAAATGCAGTTCATCTTGTAATCCATGCGGACATCGACAAGTCCGTTGGCTCCGGGAACATTCTTCAGAGCTTCGGCGCTCAGGGTGGCGTAGGAGGCATCGCCGATGTTGACGCAGGTGAAGAAGCCCTTCAGGGTGGCGGAGGAGGTCACGTTGCGCTTGACGATCGTGTAGTCGTGTCCGGCAACGGGCTGGAGCATGGCGTTCGCGGAAAGCTCGCTGAAGAAGTTGGGTCCGACATTCGGCAGAGTGACTCCGCCGTTATTGCTGGAAACCCCGGCGCATCCGGACATGAGGATTGCTGCGGCAATGGCGCCGCCGACGGCGAACAGTGATTTTTTCATTTTCTCACCTTTCCTTGGTTGATGATGGCGGAAACCGACCACCTGTCAGTTCCCTTTCGAGCTAATATACTATGCTGTTTTCAGATTTCAAGCCCGTTCATCATAAAAAATATGATTTTAAAAGTTCTTTTTTCGGATTTCCTCCGCTTGCATTTGTTTCACGAACCGATATATTATTGGAATTTCTTGAATAAGGCAGATGGAAAAATGGCCCGCGACAGCGCATTCAAACCATTGTACAAGATTCTCTCCGATAAAATCGGGGAGGAAATTATCCGCCTCAATCTCCAGAGCGGAGACTTTTACTGCACCCTGAAAGATCTCTGTTCCAGCCACAGTCTTTCCATCATCACAGCCCGGAAAGCCGTGACCCTTTTGGAGGAAAAGGGAATCCTCACCTGCAAATCGTCCTCGGGAATCTATGTGGCGAACCGCGAATCGCTGAACACCCTGAACGCATTCAGCCGCCTGATCCTGATTCCCCACCACCACCGCAGGGAAAAAATCAATTCGTTCTTCGAACTCCGCCTGAGCTCCATGCTCCAGACGTTCGCGGGACGGGGATATATGGCGCTCCCCATCTACCGCGAGGAGCTGAACCGGGAAAAGCTCGAACTGATGTCAGGGAAAGTGCGCGGGATCGTCGGAGGAAACACGCTTTCCGCCGAACTCGCCGCCATGAAGAATACCGCGCCGCTGCTGCTGATCAATCCGCCTGCGGAACTGGAACCTTCCCCCAACATCTGCACGGTCCGCTACAACCGCGGGGAACTGCTCCGTCTCTCCGCGGAATACATCCGCCGCCGCGGGGCGAAATCCGTGCTTCAGATTCTCACGGATCCCGCCATGGAGGTCCCGGAAGAAAACCGGAAGGACTTTCCGCCGCTCCGGCAGATCGCCGTGCCGCCCGTCGACCACGAGGAAACCGCAGTGGAAACCGGACGCCGTCTTGCCGCGGAACTTGCCGGACAGGCGCACGAATCCTTCTTCTGGATCACGGATGACTTCGTCGCCATGGGGTTCTGCGAAGAACTTCTGCGGCACGGAATCGACCCGCTCCGCGAACGGCGGATCCTGGCCAATGCCTCGCCCTCCATGGCACTGACGGAGGAACTGGGGCTGCCCGTCATCGGATTCTGCCCGATGAAGATCGGGCATGAGGCCGCAGGATATTTCTGCGATTATCTCAGCGCATCCCAGAAGGAACGGAGCACCGTGCCGCTCTTCATCGACCCCGCCCCGAATGCGAATGCCGGAGTCTGACGGATCCCGTCAGATTCCTTCCGGCGCTTTCGTTCCGGCCTTCGAGATCCTGCCCGCATGATACTGCCGGGACTCCTCGAAAAACCGCGAATACACCCTGTCCTTCAGGAATTCGATCCTGCGGAATTCCGCGGAACCGGGAGCGCATTCGGAAAGCGCATGATCCAGCAGACGCCGGAGCTCCGCCGTCTGGGATTCTCCGAACCGGACCGTGTGGATGAACTCAAGTTCGGACATTCCCTCCGGCTGCGGAAGATCGGCTTCCCAGCGTCCGGCCGCCGCTTCAAAGAACGCGCGCATCGTTTTTGCGGCGGGTCCGAACAGGGACTGCGCATAATCTTCGAACAGGGCTTCGGACGTCCGGTCCGGATTCCACAGAAGTTTCGCCTGAATCCAGACCATCGGATACGTTGAAGCCGCATCCAGCCGTCCTTCTTCCGAAAGGCCCTTCCGTTCCGGGTTCAGCCCGTTGACGAAGCAGGAATCGGTATATTTTTCGCCCTCGAGAAGCCATTCCCGGAACAGATTCGGGTAAAGGAACGGGACCTTCGACGTGTACCGGACCGGGTCGACGATGTTGAACCAGAGTCCGAACCGACTCCGGTCGTTTCCGAGAAGTTCCGACCACCGCCGGAGTTTCGCCTTCTCGTGCGCAAATTCCGCGGGCGAAGAGGAATACTGCACCCGCTTCGTCACATAGACGATATCGACGTTCCCCGGAACGGAAACGGTTTCCGGCGGCGCCTGGTAGAACTGATATGCAAGAGTCAGGAGTCGGCGTCCCGGCCAGCGCGCCTGGATGGATTCCGCATACTTCTTCACAAACGTGAACGCCCATTCGGAACCGACTCCTTCGTAAGGGCGCTCCGGACGGAACAGCGCGCGGCACCGCGGACACTGGCAGGCATTCGCCGGAATCAGTCCGTCGTTGAAGGCAAAGCAGACACGCGTGCGGTCGGGCGTACGCGGCCCCCAGGCATCCGCCGGAGTGCGCGTCCGGTCCCATGAATCCAGGTTTTTCACCATCTGCCGGAGCACGCCGGGTTCGGAGGGACAGAGATAGCTGCGGTGCGGAAGTCGTTCATTGATGTGCGGCTTTCCGTCGGCTCCGGCCGCAAAGTATTCCGGATGCGTTTTCCAGTAAAGACGGCTCCATGCGATCTGAGTGTGGTTCGGGTATTCCCGCCCCGTCGTATTTCCGAAGCGGAGCACGGGGTGCCAGAGTTTCTGCTTTTCGAGACTCATGAACGGATGGCTGACCCCGCCTTCCCGCATGCGGAAGCGCGGCCGCTCGCAGACGTTCCAGTCTGAAAGAGGAATGGAATTCCGATGCGGAATCACGGTGCCGGAAACTCCGGAATCAAACGCGGGATCGTCCGGATAAAACCAGCGGATTCCCATCGCCCGCTCCAGATATTCGTAGACTGCGAAGAGCGTGCCGCGGTCCAGGCCTTCCGGAGAAATTTCGCCGCAGAGGATCAGGCTGCTTCCGGCAGAAAGGATCCTCAGGGTTTCCGGTTCCAGTTTTTCCGGCGAAACATTCCGGCTGCGGGCGAACGAGGTGTCCCCCACGAAAATCCGCGCTCCCGTTTCCGGCGCCCTCGATTCCGGAACGATTGTGAACGTGCCTCCGGCGGAAGACTCCAGATATTTCTTCAGGAATTCCGCCGCATAGCGGACCGTTTTCCCCGGCGGAAAGACAAGCGGAGTCTCCCGGTCCGGAACCACGATCGCGACCGGCGAAGCGGAAAGCGCCAGGAGGAGACAGGCCAGAATTGTGCAGAGTTCAGTTTTCATATTTGAACCTCGGACACCCCCGCACGGAAAGCTCCGGCATGGAGCATGTTTTGACTCCGCCGTCCAGGAACGCCGCATTCGCCTTCCCGAGATGGCGTCCGTGGACCACATTCCTGTAAGGGCCTGTATTGCCGTAGAACGAAAGGGTCTGGGTCGCCTGTTCATCGTTTCTGATCGAGTCCGCCAGAAGCACATAATGCTCCGTCCGGACGTTCTTCACGAAGGAGTGAAGGTCGCCGGAAACGCGGCGCATGCCGAACGTCTGCGTGACGCTGCCGGGCGAAGTCACACGCCAGGAAGGACAGCGGAGGACGGCAAGTCCGGACTCCGTCATGATTCCGGCCCGAAGCAGGTCGGCAGGCCAGCGCTGTATTTCAATCACCTTGGCCTGACAGGAATACATGACAATGAAGGTGTACGTCTGCTTGAGATTGCTGATGCAGGACGCGGCGCCTGCCGCCTTGCGCGCCTTGGAAACAGCCGGCATCAGCATGGAAACAAGGATGGCGATGACCGCAATGACCGTCAGGAGTTCCGCAAGGGTAAACGGGAAACGCGCCGGACACACTCCGGCAGAGCCCCCGGAACAGCAGGATTCTCTCATGACGCCCTCTCTCCTTTCCGGCCGGAAAGGGAAAAATCCGGAACCGGCCGTCCGCACATAAGATACACGCAGTTCCCGGAAAAAACAAGTTAAGAAGGCTGAAAGGCCCCGTCACTCTTTTTCGTCGCCGAGGTTGGTCAGGGCGAGGAATGCGCTGCGCTTCCCTGTAAAGATGGCGGCCTCCGCGCGGGAGCCGTACTTGATGTCGAACTTTCCCGGAGAGAAACGGATCAGGACGGGATATTTCATCGTGCCGCCGACGTCGTAGGTGATGTCGCCGATGCGTTCGACCCGGCCGGAAAAGCGGCCGAACTTGAGGCGGTTGTAAAGTTCGCTGGCGATCCGGACGGGCTGGCCGACCCGGACCTTGCGGATGTACTGCTGGTCGACATTGCACCGGAGCATGACCGCGCCTCCGGCCGCCACGACGAAGGCGAGCTTGCCCTGTTCGATGTACATGGTGGTGCGGCAGGGCACGCTCACGAGCGTGCCGTTGTCGGGGGAAAGAATCCGACAGTCGCGGATATGTTTTTCGGCCAGGGCGAGCATGGCGCGCTTTCCTTCGAGCTTGGCCTGAACAAGCGCAATTTCGCGTCGGGACTGCTCCAGAATCTTGTCGCCGAGCCCGGCGCGGACCTTGTCATCGTTTTCGCGCGCTCTGGAAAGCGCGGCGCGGGCGTCAATGTATTCGATCTGGGCACGCTCGAATTCCGTCTTGGAAACGGCCTTCTTCTCCTCGAGTCCGCGGAAGCGTTCGAGCTTTTCGCGGGCCGTGGCTTCCTTCTGGACGCATTCGTTCAGGTTGGTTTCCGCATGCCAGAGCTCCTTCGGAAGCGGTTCGCGGAGCAGCGTTTCATAATCGGCGCGTTTCGCGCTGAGCGCGGCTTCGAGCTCCCGGATCGCGGCGGAGGCTTCGACGGCATCCGTTTCATAGCGCGTGGAGTCGATCAGCGCGAGCACGTCGCCCTTCCGCACAACTGCGCCGGCCCGGAAGTTGAGCTGCGTGATGCGTCCTTCCAGATGCCCCACAATCTCGTAAA
>CAZHPP010000264.1:0-5940 GCA_964534535.1 uncultured Victivallales bacterium
CGAGCAGCCCATTGGAAATGCATTAAAATCAGTCATCATGCAGAACAGAGCCTTTTTCTTTTATGGACTTCCTCTTGAGATGGGGTGTCGCTTCTTTCTGAAGGTACTGAACCGGCGCATGATGTTTTTGCCGATAACATGGATGACGGGAACCTCGTCCTCGGTTCAAACCGTTTCAGCTTTGTATGCAGACACAGACAGGACGGGCCGGGGCGGATGCTTCACGGCTGCCGTTTTCTGGCGGAGGAATCCACGCTGGAACAGGGACGTTTTATCCTTGCGGCGGAACTGAGGATATCGGAAGGGCTGGTTTGTCTTTTCACCCGCCGCCTGTTACGATGGAAACCGTTTCAGGATGCTTCATCCGAAATGCTATCCGCCTCTGTTTGGAAGAGACTTTGCTCCGGAAGATCCTCTGCATCCTGAAATTGCCATGCAGGAGATTCCTTCCATTGATACGGAATTCAACCGCATGATCACCTCTGCAGAATCAGCACGGAGCACCCGGCCCATGCGCGAATTCGGCAAGCGCTCTGCTCCGGCTCTTCCGCGCTTCCGTAAAGACAAGATATCTGGAACTGCTGAGGGAAATCATTCATAATTCCGTACAGTATATTTCCACGGAACGGCATCCGATTCCGACCAGTCACTGCGGATTCATGCCGCCGGGGAAAATGAGTGAAAAAGTCTGGTTCCAGGACTCCCGCAGCTGCGGTGGAAGAATTCCGGATGCGGTCGACAGCGGATGGGCTGAAATTTCAGTCCTTCTGTGCATCACGGAAAATCCCGGCATCTACTGCGATCCGGGAAAAGGACTGCTGATCGTCTCGGATCATCTGGAAGCCTCCATGAAAGACCGCCGGCTGACCGTCGAGAATCCGTCTGGTTATCCTGTGTCCGTCCGGATTCTTGAGGAAAACGATGCCGACAGGAAGACTCCGCTGGGAATATTGCCATTCCTCCATTATGAAACGATACGGTTGAATGCGCACGAATCCCGGAGATTGGAAGGGCCTCTCAGCCTCCAGGACAGAGAAAGCCGATTGTTTCCGTCGGATGAGTTATCTTGCCAAAGTCAGCACGAAGGGCAATCTCCGGCAGGACAGCGGGAAATATTCGTGGAGAGCACATAAATTCATTTTACATCCGTAATCAGCTTATCCGGAGACATCTTATAGCGCTGTACATTGCATCTTGACATAAGCACAGCCTTCAGGCAGCCGGAAAGATCGTTTCCAGATATGAACAGCAAACGAGTGAACAGGACAACAATACGGCTGAGTGCTTTCATGCAGAATGTCAAAGACGGGAATTCGCGAATCATCCTGATTCACGACCGGAACAGTCTGTTCAACAAGGCTGCCGCATCCGCAAATACTTTGGAAATCAGCGTAACACAAGATGATTTCAGCGCAAAAAAAGCCGGTATCGAACTTCGATATCGGCTTTTTTTGCGCCAATTGACTATTTCAGATTCGGTACTTCCGCCGGATCCGGCCAATCGCGGTTCTTGAAGTCCACCGCCTCGTAGAATGGCGTCATTACATTGGGATTCGCAAACATATTGCGCGTCACCGCAATCGCATAACGGTGCTTTTTGTCGTACAGTCCCTCCGAACCGCCCACTCCGCCGTGTCCGAAAATCTGCCCGACATTTTCCGGCGGCCCCGACAGCACATATCCCAACCCGAACAATTCCCAGCGCCCCTTCGTCAGCGGCATCGGATCGTCCGCCCCGCGCCATGACTTCGTCGCCTTGGCCAGCGTTTCCGGCTTCAGCAGTTTCCCAGTTCCCAGCGCATTGTAATGCGCGGCAATCGAAAGTGCGTTGGACATTGCACAACTCGACGGATTGCAGGTGCGGCGGAACATCGGCTGATTCATCATGTTTACGCAGTCCATGCTGTAACAGGAACCATCCAGTCCGGGCACCAGCGTCGCAGCGTTATTCTCCCCCTCCGCCATCCCGTAGAAGAAGCGATCCATCCCCGCCGGAATTCCCACCCACTCCCGGAACAACTGGAAATAATCGCGCCGCTTCAGCAGATGACAGGCAATCCCGCACATCAGCCAGCCGTAAGTCACGGGATGATATTGCTGGCGCGTCCCCGGCGCATACGCCGGAGCCGCCTGCGCCATCTTCGCCGTCATCACTTTGCAATCCACTCGTTCCAACAGCGTCGACGGCGGCATTGCAAACAGACCGCAGCGATAACTCAGCACATGCCACAACTCCATTTTTTCCTTGCCGTTGCAGCCGAATTCCGGCCAGAAATCCGCAATCCGGGTGTGATAATCCACAAGCCCGGCCTCCACCAGCCGGTGAATCAGCGTCGACGACGGCGCTTTTCCCGTCGAATAGATCGGGAAAAGCGTGTTCGCATCCACTTTACACTGATGGGTCGAATCGGTGTAGCCCGCAAACGCGTTCACCGCCAGTTCGCCGTCGATGAAAAGTGCCGCCTGACAGCCGCACTCCGTTCCCGCCTCCACCGCGCGGTCCAAGACCGCCTGTACCTTGTCCTGCAAATTCATTTTCTTATTCCCTTTTGGTTATTGAAGTGCAATCTTGAACACGCCGACTACCGCGCGTTTTTCACACTCCGAATTTCTTCAAAACCTTAAATTCGATTGCGGTCACCGCGACCACCAGCAGCGCGGAGAGCAGAAACGGAGACGACGCCCCGCATTCCCCCCGCCATCCAGCCGCCTGCGAGCGGCTCGACCACCGCCTCGTTGACCGCGACATATTCGGCCGCCCGACTCGGATGCACCAGCGAGTGATAGACCAGCAGAAAATAAAAACTTCCCGTGTACACCCCGTAAAACACCGCTCCGGTGTAGAACCGGAATCCGATGGCTCCCCAGGCGAAACACGCCAGCGCCGACGCGGTGAACGCCTGAACCGCGCAGAACGCCGTCAGCACCAGCCCGATCCGACCGCGATCCACCCCGATCAGACTGCCCCGGTACGGCCACAGGGTTCGGACAATGCACACTGTGATCACCCCGACGCCGATGGTCCAGCCGAGCCGAGAAAGGTCCGGCAGCGCGGAATTTCCCGCCGCCGACAGCCGATAGGCGGTAATGAAATAGGTACCGCCCATAATCACGTTGATCAGCGCCGGGAAAAGATAGATCAGCAATTTCATTATCATGTCCAATTCGTTTTTTCAGAGTCCACAGTTGAAAAGCCAAGTGCGACCGCATAGCATCGCACGCGACAATTTTTTTCGCAAACTCATTTTTCCTTTACTGTCGGAACTAATTGATCGTTATAGTCCCCGATTTTAATGAATGCCTGAGTTGTAAGAGTACGGTTGATACATGAGCTTGCTTCAGAAAGCGGGAAGATCAAGTTTCTCCGCGATGGGGAATCCAGCCGGATGCTGCGGAGGGAGTGAACGAGTAAACCGGCATGGCGCTTGTTTGCACAAAAGCGCGTTTCGGGACGGGTCCTCGTATCCCAGGAGCCATACTTCGAGGTCTTTGCTTGAAATTCCCATGCCGAATGAAATCCGGATATAACTTTCGCCCCCCGGAGGAACCGGGATTTGGAAGAAACGTTCTTTCTCTTGAAAAATCGTCTCCGGATTTTCGATTTCGCTTACTCCGTGAACCCCGGGAGCAATCTCCGTGACCGAGATACCGAAGGTCGTGCTTTCCCGCTTTCCCGGATAGCGGGAGCTTTTGGCACGCAGCCGAACCTGACCGCATTCTCGGTTGGAAATCCGAATTCGCAGTTGAGCCTGTGCCACCCGGTAGGGAACCGTAATCTGGAATTCCAGTTCCTGATTCTCGGCGTCCCAGAAAACTTTCTGGAAATTCATTTCCGGGACAGTTTGGATGTCGGCAACCATCGGGCCGATATCGCAGGTAATCCGTTTCGAAGACGGGAAACGATATTCAATGTCATCGCCGTTGCGCTGTGCCTGAAATGGCATTGAAAATGGAAGGTCTTCCATTTTTTCCGGGATCCGGAATACCTTCACTTCCTCCGGAAGGACAAGGACTTTTTCAGAGAGTTTTCTATAATCCGGATAGAATTGAACCGCCCCGGCGAATTCCGGCGGCATTTCAAAAAATTGCGGCATGGGCGCCGGATTCCGGAGCACGCCCCAGTATTCCGGTTCATTTCCTGTTGTAAATCCGTAAATTTCTCCCCGTCCTGGATTTCCGCCGAACATTCTGCCTTTCCCGGAAAACAGAAATTCCGGATAGTCGCGGGCAAACTGCATGAGCTGTTTCATTCTTTTTGCTTTGGACTCGCTCAAACCTTCCGGCTGAACGGTCCACTGAAAATAGGTGCTTCCGCGCAGCAGACAGAGCATCAGATTATCTGCGAAGGAAACATCATCCTCGTTGAATGCGTTGCGAATGGAATTCGGAAATTCATGATTGTCGAAGGCATCCAGCGGAATTTCCGAGCCATCCCGCCGCAGGATATTGTAATACATGAAATCCCGGTGGGTTGCCGCCGACGCGCGCTGATGCAGGGTGGGCAGAGAAATGTATTCGCTGTCTCCGGAGTGGGTCAGGAAAAGATGGGTCGCCTCAAGCAGATGCCAGGGGGACGGCCAGTTGCCGTTGCGGACAAGAATATTCGGATTGACCTTGCGGATTGCTTCCATAATCCGAAACATCGCATTGATCGAACCTTCCCTCACGTGATCGGCAGTCGGATATTTTTCCCGGAATTCCGGAGAAGTCGCACATTCGTTGTCCCAATCAATTTTGAAGTGAAGCACATGCTTTGCAAGTTTGCAGAAACTCTGCGTAATTCTCTTTTCGTAGCGGGGATCCAGCAGGACGGCATATCCTTCTCCGGAATAGGCGGAACTGCGGCCTCCGCCAATGGGAAATCCCTGTTTGCGAAGAAACTCCGGATCAATCCCTGCTGGACCGTTGTGGGAAATCCAAAGACTCAGATCCGAATACTTCTCCGGTTCAAGGCCAGGTTTCGGCTCAAAGAAACTTTTGCGGTTCTGCCATCCGGCGTCAAAGGTATAAGCATCCGGATGAAGTCCGAGACGATTGTATGCGCCGATGAATTTCTTCATTCCCTCTTCAGAAACATTGTATTCGTAATTTCCAAGATAGGGATCGGACCAGAAAGAACAGAATGCAAAGAACGCTTTCCCCGGGAATGGCATACGGATCGTTTCGAGATATGCGAGAAACGACTTTTCCGGACAATCGGAAACGCCGTACACCGCATCAAAACTTTCGAGGCGGTTTTCCTGCCAGACCGGATGATGCCGCAGAGAATAAGTCGTATGCGTGGAAGTCCGGCTTTCGATGCGGTTGAATCCGGTCGGATGCGCCAGACCCGTCCAGAACCGGTCTCCGATCAGCGGATAACCGCATCCGGGCATGATGCCGCGCCCTTCCTCCTCCGCGGATTTTTCTCCGTTCCGATCAACCGAAGCGAGATATCCATGCATTTTCAGACCGGGGTCCGGAACGGTTTGACGGTCGACTTCCAGAAAATCCGGAGTCGGCAGCGGCCGTTTTGCCCTTACGGAGACATGTTTGAAAAAAATTCCTCCGCGCTCACTCCAGGAGGTGTCAATGACAAGATCTTCACATTCAAGATGTTCCTTGTCCGGAATATATTCCTTCCCGGCAATGGCAATCCTGACAGCGGGAAATTCCAGTTCAAAATTCTGAATTTTCTTTTTCATGTTTCCTTCCTCCCTGTGATTTATCCGGGAATCTGTTTCGCGCCTGCATTCGAGTCGATTTCTTCCGTTCCCTGCTGTATCTTAACCTTCATTTCACCTGTTTGGTGCTGGCTCGTTAAGACCGTTAAATAACTTACTCAACACCAGAAAACTTTTCAAGCACAAATCTCAACAACTCTGAATCTTTCTCACGGATTCAGGATTTAGAACTTATCCCTAAATAGAGCTTGAAATTAGCAAAAGATGTGCTATATTC